>CAZZVF010000130.1:0-7971 GCA_964657355.1 uncultured Buchnera sp. | reverse complement strand
CCCTTAACTAATGGTTCTAAGGACTTGTCCTTAGCGGGATCCAAGGGCAGAGCCCCTGGCCTTGCCTTCACCTTTGCTGCAGCGCAGCCTAGCGATCGACATGGGGGATACGTTGGCGTGACCGGGTTGTTGGCGGGGTATGACAAGGGATCGTTCTTTTGCGAGCTGATGGATTGTGCGGCGGACGACCCGTGTGTGGCGTTGATTGCCGAGCGTCTGGCGGCGATGGATCCGGCCGAACTGGTTCGTCGGGCTGCTATCGCAGAGGTTGAGTTGTACAACCAGGGCATTACGTTCACTGTCTATTCCGACAAGGACGCGATCGACCGGATTTTGCCGTTCGACCTCATTCCACGTGTTTTGGGCAAACGCGAGTGGACGGTTCTGGAGCGTGGCGTCAGGCAGCGTGTTGCTGCGTTGAACGCGTTTATCTGGGACGTGTACCACGGCCAGCACATCCTGAACGACGGTACTGTGCCGCGTGAGCTGGTGGTTGGGAACGAGAATTTCCGGCCGGAGATGGTTGGTTTCGACGTGCCGCACGGGACCTACGTGCATGTGTGCGGCGTTGACGTGATCCGTGACGAGAGCGGGCGGTTTCTGGTTCTGGAGGACAATGCGCGCACGCCGTCCGGTGTGTCGTATGTGCTCGAGAACCGGAACATGATGCGGCGTATTTTCCCCGATCTGATGGACGGGATTGCGGTTCGCCCTGTGGGCAGTTACGGCATGATGCTGCAGGCGGCCTTGGCGGAGATAGCGCCGGCCGAGGTTGGCGAGCCGCAGGTGGTACTGCTGTCGCCCGGCATTTATAACTCTGCGTATTTCGAGCATATTTTCCTGGCGCGCGAGATGGGCGTTCCGCTGGTGGAGGGACGCGATTTGCTGGTGGAGGACGGCCGGGTGTGGATGCGCACAACGGCGGGTCTGGCGCCGGTGCACTCGATCTATCGCAGGCTGAACGACGACTTTCTCGATCCTGACGTGTTCCGGCCTGACAGCACGCTGGGTGTTCGCGGGCTGATCGACGCGTGGCGCCGCGGCAATGTGTCGCTGGCGAATGCGGTCGGTACCGGGGTCGCCGACGACAAGGCGATCTACGCGTATATGCCGCGCATCATCCGGTATTATTTGTCCGAGGATCCGGTGCTGGAGAATGTGGCGACGCATATCTGCGCCGAGAAGGAAGGGTTGGCTTATACGCTTGAGAATTTGGAGAAGCTTGTCGTGAAGCCGGTCGGCGAGTCGGGCGGCTATGGCCTGATTATCGGTCCCCACGCGACCAAGGAGGAGATTGCATCGTTTCGCAAGCAGTTGCGGGATGACCCGTCGAATTACATCAGCCAGCCGATGATCGGCCTGTCCGTGTCGCCGACATTGGCGGGCGTGAAGTTGTTGCCGCGCCATGTCGATCTGCGTCCGTTTGCGATTACGGGCAAGAAGACGTGGGTGCTGCCGGGTGGCCTCACGCGGGTGGCGTTGCGGGAGGGATCTCTGGTGGTGAATTCGTCGCAGGGTGGCGGATCCAAGGACACCTGGGTGTTGGAGTAGCGGCGGTGAACAGTTCCGTGGAATCGGAGGAATACGCGACTGCGCGCAACCCTCTGCTATTGTCGCGTTATGCGGAGAGTCTGTTCTGGCTCGCCCGGTATATGGAGCGTGTCGAGAATCTTGCCCGGATTCTCGACGTCACGGACACCTTCGTAAGGCACGGCGCCGACCAGTCCGGCTGGCGTTCCGTTGTGCAGATCAATGCCGACGAGGAGCGTTTTCTGAAGGAGTATGGCGAGGTCAATGCCGCAACGGTCGCGCAATTCTACCTCGTCGACCGCGACAATCCGACATCGATCGCTTCTTCGCTGTTTTATGCGCGGGAAAATGCGCGTGCGTTGCGGCCGTTGATTTCGACGGAAATGTGGGCGCAGATCAACGTGTTCTACAACAAGGTGCGGCTGATGAGTGCCGCCGACGCAGCACCGTCGCGCGTGTCCGGCTTGTGCGCCTATTTGAAGGAACAATGCCAGGCGCATGCCGGCATTACCGATGGCACGTTTTTCCGTGACCAGAGCTGGTCCTTCTACTGCATCGGTAAATACATCGAGCGCGGCGACCAGACATCGCGCCTGGTCGACATCAAGTATCACACGTTGTTGCCTTCGGTGCGCGAGGTCGGCGGCCCGCTTGATGTCAGCCAGTGGCATGCGGTGCTGCGCGCCGCGTCGGGCTTTCATGCCTATCGCCGGGTGCATCCGAGTGGGATGACACCTGGATCCGTCGCGGGTTTTCTGTTGATGAACGGCTCGTTCCCGCGATCGGTGACATTGTGCGTGCGCCAGATAGAGTTCTATCTCAGCCAGCTCACGATGAGCTACGGTCTGCGGGGCGCCTATGTGGCGCAGGAGCGGCT
The DNA here is from genome assembly GCA_964657355.1 of uncultured Buchnera sp. GTDB lineage: Bacteria > Pseudomonadota > Alphaproteobacteria > Acetobacterales > Acetobacteraceae > BOG-908. Next base: position 5,564 of record CAZZVF010000130.1, on the reverse strand, counting down.
CGATGAGCTGCGCGCGGCGCTGATGGATCAGACCATCCAGGAGATCCTCGCGCGCGGCCTGCATGAGTTTCTCGACTGGATGCAGGTGCAGTTCGCCGGCCTGCAGGACGCCATGCAGCAGGCATTCTGGCGCAAGCCGGACCTGCAGTCGCAGAGCCAGTCACAGACATCCTGAAGCCTGAACCTTTGCAGCTGGAGCCGAAAGCTTTCCGATGCGTTCTATGTTTTTGTCGTTTGTCGTTATCGCCCCGGCGTTCGCCGCATCGCCCGCGCCGGTGCCGGCTGCGAAGGGCATGGTGGTCACCGCCCAGCATCTGGCCTCCGATGTCGGCGCCGACATTCTTCGCCAGGGCGGCAACGCGGTGGATGCCGCGGTTGCCGTCGGCTACGCGCTCGCCGTGGTGTATCCGCAGGCCGGCAATATCGGGGGCGGCGGCTTCATGACGCTGCATCTTGCCGATGGGCGCAACACCTTTCTGGACTTTCGTGAAAGGGCGCCGCAGGCCGCCACTGCCGACATGTTCCTCGATAAAGCGGGTAACGTCGTGCCTGGACTTTCCATGGCGTCATGGCTCGCCGTCGGCGTTCCAGGATCTGCGGCGGGGCTGGAGGCCGCGCGGGTAAAATACGGCACCATGCAGCGCGAGACGCTGATGGCACCCGCCATCCGGTTCGCGAAAGAGGGCTTCGTTCTGCAGGCCGGCGACGTCGCCATCGAGGACGAGATGGCGCCCGCACTCGCCAAAGATCCCGCGTCGGCCGCGATCTTCCTGCCCCACGCGGCGCCGCCCCGCGCCGGCGACCGCCTGGTGCAGACCGACCTTGCAAACTCTCTTGAGCAGATCAGCAAGAACGGCCCGGACGCGATGTATCACGGCCCGATCGGCGACGCGATTGCCGCCGCCAGTGCACAAGGCGGCGGCGTCATCACCAAGGCCGACTTCGAGCATTACAAGGTGCGCGAATTACCGCCCGTCGAATGCGATTATCGCGGCTACCACGTGATTTCAGCACCGCCGCCAAGCTCCGGCGGTGTCACCTTGTGCGAAATTCTCGGCATCCTGCAAGGCTACGATCTAAATGCCATGGGCTTCCACAGTGCCGCCGAAGTGCACGTTCTGGCCGAAGCCATGCGCCGCGCTTTCATCGATCGAAACGAGCAACTTGGCGATCCGGATTTCGTCAAGAACCCGGTATCGAAACTGATCGATCCAGCCTACGACGCATCCCTGCGCGACAAAATCGATCCCGAACGCGCCACGCCGACCAGCTCGATCACCGCTTCGCAGCCTGCCCACGAAGGTAGCAACACGACGCAGTTTTCGATTCTCGATTCGGCAGAAAATGCCGTCTCGGTCACATACACCTTGAATGCATGGTTTGGCGCACAGCGCGTGGCAGGCCATACCGGCATTGTCATGAACGACGAAATGGACGATTTCACCTCCAAGCCCGGCGTGCCGAACATGTTCGGGTTGGTGCAGGGTGCGGTCAACGCGATCGCTCCGAACAAGACCCCGCTCAGTTCCATGACGCCGACAATCCTGCTCAAGGACGGCCACGTCGTCATGATCATCGGCAGCCCGGGCGGCTCGCGCATCATCAGCATCACGCTCGAGGCGATCGTCAACGTGATCGACCACGGCATGACAATTCAGGAAGCGATCGACGCGCCGCGGATCCATGAACAGGGCCTGCCTGACGCCGTGTTCATCGAGCCCTTCGCTCTTTCGCCCGACACGCGACACATTCTCGAACAACGCGGCTACCGCTTTTCCGAGGGCAGGCATTGGGGCGTGGCAGAGGGCATCGTCACCGGCGCCCCCGTGCTACGCCAACCAGGCCGCGAAAGCGACGAAGCCTCGCTCCCCCTCGGCAGCGAACCCGCCGGCGCAAACATGTACGGCGCCCACGACCCCCGCGGCGGCGCTGGCAAGGCTTCGCCGGTTAATTAAGCAGAAGCGTTTTCTTTTCTGAAGAAAAGAAACAAAAGACTTTTGAAATGCTATCGCGCACCCATCCGGCAGCATGCGTCATAATAAGCAAAAGTTTTTTGCTTCTTTGTTTCAACAAAGAAGTGCTTTCCTTCACGCCGGTATGCGCAACGAAGCCAGCCCCGCCACCACCAACGCTGCCATCATCAGCGCGAACACGATCGAGCACACCAGGAAAAGCGCTGCCATGCGCAGCAACGTTCCGATGACACTCGTCTGGTACACGCCGCGCATGTGAACGAACAGATGCACCGGTGCCAGCCATAACAGATACACGCCGGTATCGCCGGTCAGGCCACGTAACGATAAAACCAATGTTGCGAGCATGCCCTGAAACGACGTCGAGTGCATCGTGAAAATCAGGTGGTCGAACAGCACGTAGCGGCGGCGGAACATGAACATCGCCGACAAGATCAGCGCGGATATCGGCAGCGTCATGAAGGCGAAATCATGCGCCCACTCGCCCATGGCCGCTCCGAGTTCGTCAGGGCGTTCAACTGCAGCACCCAGCCGTGTGCGCGCCCATCGCGTCAACGTGGCATTAATCGGCCCGAACAACTGCACGTTCATCTGGCTGATGGTCTTCTCAGCCTCGGTCACGTCGCCGGGCTTGTCGAAGCGCACAATCTCCATCTTGTTGTGCCGCGACACAGCACCGCCGACCAGGAACAGGATGATCAGCACGACGAAAAACAGCCGCAGCGGGGGCACCTGACGCACGCGTTTTCCGGCGAGGTATTCGCGCGTCAGTTCTCCTGGTCGCGTGAGCAGCCGGGGCAGCGTTTGCCACACCCGTCCGTCGGTGCTGAACAGGTGCTCCATGGCTTCCCAGAACAACGCGCGCGTTGAGCGGCGATAGTCCTCGGCATGCTGGCCACACTGATAGCACCAGTGACCGAGTAGCGGTGTTTTGCAGTTGTAGCACTCATCCCCGGCCGGTGCGGGATGCAGCACGCCCGGTGACGCGGTGCTTTGTCCCGTCATCTGCAGCCCGCCGCCATGGTTCTTGGTCTGCACCTGTGTGCCCTTTCCTTGCGGAGTTGTTCCACCGTTGCCCTGATCGGTTGACCCCCATGCGAAGCCCACCGTCAGGCGCGCTGGAGCCCGGGCTCAGAACAGCCCCGGTCGTGCGACTCTTACCGCCAGCAGCACGGCGCAGGCCAATGTGCCTGCCAGCAGATCGTCGGCCATGATGCCCAATGCGCCGCCTCGCCGGTCGAGCCACCCGACCGGCCCTGGTTTGGCAATGTCGAACAGCCTGAACAATCCGAAGGCCATGACGATTCCCAGCAGGTGAGGCCGGGGCAAAGCGAGCATGGCGATCATCTGCCCTGCGACCTCGTCGATGACGACCCATCCCGGGTCGTCATGCATGCCCTTGCCCGAAGCTCGCATCGGTAGCCCAGTGGCCAACGGCGTTGCCCAAAATCCGGCGGCGGCCGCGACAATTACGCCCACTGCCAGTGCGATGCCCGAAAAACTCAGCAGAAAAGCCCCGATCGCCCCGCCGAGCAGCGATCCCGCCGTTCCGGGCGCCCAGGGAGAAAGCCCGCTGCCAAATCCAGCGGCGAGCCAGAATGCGGGACCTCGCCGTGCCGGGTGTCTTGCAGGCAGGTGCGTCTGCGTTCTCACGGAGAGGCGCTAAGCCTTGTCCGGTAGATTTCCGTATTCTCCATAACCCGCTGCACGTAATTCCGGGTTTCGCTGAAGGGGATCAGCTCGATCCAGTCGATCATCGAATCCGCATCGCGGTGCCCGGGATCGGCGGCGGCAGGGTCTCCATTCGCGGCGAGCCAATCGTGCACGCGCTTCGGCCCGGCATTGTAGGCCGCGACTGCGTAAGGTGGCACGCCACCGAATTTTTCCAGCAGCGACGCCAGGTATTGCGTTCCCAGCGTCACGTTCTGGTCAGCGTCATAGAGATCCGGGATGCCACGCTTGCTGCCAAGTGCCAGGCTCACGGCCTGCGCCGTCCGCGGCATGAGCTGCATCAGGCCCCGTGCACCGGCCGGGCTCGTGGCGAACGGGTCGAAACTGCTCTCCTGACGCATGAGCCCAAGCACAAGCGCAGGATCGGTCACGTTCGTGGGGACGGCAACCGGCTGTGGCCAACCCACCCGCGGCAGAACAACGCCTTTGCGGCCCGCCAGCCGCGCAATCTGCACGGCCGTATCCGCCAGTCCGAAGCGTAGTGCGAGGCCGGCGCTCAGAGCAAAATCCTGCGGCGTCTGACATGTCTGGCCAATCTTCAGCACGAACGACCGCGCGCGCCGGCTATCGCTCCAATCCACCAGCTTCAATGCGGCCCGGGCGAGTTCCCGGCTTGTCAGCGCCAGCGCCTGGCTTTGCTGCCAGACCGGATCACGCAGCGCGACGAGGCTGGGGGAGGGGTCCTGACCCAGCGCTGAAAGCGCCGCCTGTCCATAGAAGGTCGTCGGCCAGCTTGCCGCGAGACGATACTCGTTCTGCGCCGGCACAGCCCCGCCTTTCGCCGCCGCGGTTCGTGCCAGCCAGTAATGCGCGCGGGCCGTCGTAATCGCCGACTGGGAGGTTTTCGCCAGTGCAGCAAATCGCTCTGCCGCTTTCGCCGGGTCGTCCATCCGCCGCAACAGGATCCATCCCGCGAGGAAGAGCGAATCGCCCGCTTGCTCCGGTGCCAGCAGCGCATCATCGGCGAGCAGCAGAGCGCCCTGCTTGTCCCCCTGGCCCAGCAGTTTTCGCGCCAGCAAGTCGCGCTCCGTCCAGAATGCCGTGCGTGCGCCCTGAGGCAGCGTTTTTTCCGCCTGAAATCCAGCATCCTTCCAAACCGCCAAAGCTGCCGGGAAGGCCTCATTGCGCCGCAGAAATCGCGCCTCTTCCAGCACCATGTCAGGCTGCGAACGCAGGTCCGCTTGCACCTGCTCCAGCGTTGCGAGCGCCGCAGGGTCGTCGTGCCGCAGAGCCAGCCGGGCGGAAGCCGCGCGCCGGTGCGGCCCGTCCAGCCGGTCGAGCTGTCGCGCCGCCGCAGTGTCGTCGCCCAAGATTTTCCCAAACCGGGCCCATTGGTCGTCCGGCCGAATGGCCTGCGCCCAACGTTGCAGGAAGGCGGATTCCACCGCCTCCCCCGAAAGCCCGCCGATCCACGCCGCTCTCGCCCAAGTCTGCGCCTGTGCCTGCGCTGCTGCATCCTGTCCGCGGAAAGCCTCGGCCTCCGCGCACCGCGCCAGCGCCGCGGGGGCGGTTATCGGGCGGGCGGCGCACACGGTAGCCACTGCGCCAAGGTCCGGGTCGTTCTCCACGGCTTCGGCGAGCCGGTTGGAAAGTGCCGCCGGCTCCGGCCAATCCGGATGGTGCTCGATGAAGTCCGCCACTTCGGCAGCCTTTGGCCTGTCCGCCCCCTCCGAGTCGTTCAGAATGTGGAGAAATTCGACCAGAGTGACGGCAACAGGGTCCGGATCCGCCGCCGCCAGACCCTTCGCAGCAACCCAGTTGCCCGCCCTCAGGGCCTCGAGCATCTGCGCGTTCGCACCACTGGCAGGCGCCGACAGCGCCAGCCCGAATGCCAGCAGCAGCGCGAATCCTGCCACCAGG
>CAZZVF010000129.1:0-8053 GCA_964657355.1 uncultured Buchnera sp. | reverse complement strand
CCACTGCGGCGCATGCATCCCTCAGCCGTGATGCAGGTGAAACGCGCGAACGGATCCGCGCAGAACTCCTGACATTCGGTGGTCCGGACGTCGTATGGCTGGAGGGCATCCGCATCCGCACCCGTGGCATCGCGGACCTCGAAGCCCTGCGTGCGCGCAGCGAGGCGATTGCCGGGTTGATCGGCGCTATCGAGACGCAAACCGGTGCAGCATTCGGTGACGAGCCGAAGGTGTACGCCACGACCATGTTGGAGCGCGTGCCTGGGCTGAAGGATCAGCTCGGCCCGGAGCATCCGGCGGTGCAGGTCGCGGCCGGGACGATCCCGGCGGAGCTGCTGGCCCGCGCGCGCAACCTGCTGCTGGCACGGCTGGCCGAGGACTGAGCGCGTGCGTTTGACGCGCTTCACCGTTACACAATACGGCAACTTCGCCGCCGAGGAGATCGTGCTGGACCCGGCGCCGGGTCGGATAAACCTCATCGTCGCACCGAACGGCGCAGGCAAGTCGGTCCTACGCCAGGCGTTTGGCGACCTGTTGTTCGGCATCGCCGTCAGAACGGAAATGGACTTCCGGTTTCCAACGCGGACCATGCGCCTGTTCGCGCAGGGCGTTGGGAGCGATGGCACGGCGTTCGAATTCGGCCGTCGCAAGGGCCAGGGCGTGACCTTGATCGACGCAGCAGGGCAGACTTTGCCGGGAGGCTTTCTCGACCCCGTTCTGCGCGGCGCGCAGAGGCCACTGCTCGACCAGCTATTCGCATTGGACACCGAGCGGCTGAGGCGCGGCGGCGCGGAACTGCTCGAGACCGGCGGCAGCCTCGCCGACGCACTGCTCTCCGCCGCCGGCGGTCTGCGCCGGGCCAGCGCACTCCGCGACGAGCTGGAGACTGCGAGGGATGCTCTGGCGCCCATCCGCAAGACCAGGGAACGCCCCTATTACAAGGCGCTGGACGGCCTGCTCGAAGCGCGCAGGCAGAAGAAATCGGCGGCGCTGAGACCGGATGAGCGGCAGCGGCGCGAGCGTGCGCTGCAAGCCGCGAAAGCAGAACTACAAGCGCTCGATGCAGTGTATCGCGAGCTTGCCGCAAAGCGATCCCGCATGGAGAGGATCCGCCGCACGCGCCCGATGCTCGCCGAGCTCGACGCCGCCGACTCATGGCTGCGCCAGAATCCCGACGCACCTGCCCTGCCGGCCGATCTCGCCCAGCGCCTGGCCGCTGCCAGGGAGGCATTGCGGCGCGCGGCGGACGCGCTGGCGGATTGCGGCAGGCGGCGCGCGCATGCCGAGGAGGAGGCTGCGAGGGTAGCACCCGACGCGGAAATCCTGGCCGAAGCCGACACGATAGCGGCGCTTGCGGGTCTCGCAGGCGCCGCGAAGCAGGCGTGGGAGGACCTCCCCGTGTGCGAAGGCAAGCTGCGTGCGGCAGAAAGCAGCGTGGCCGTCCATGTGCGCGATCTGGGTCTCAGGGGACCCTCCGAGCCGCTCGGGCGCGCCGCAGCGTTGCGTGCGCCGAAACCAGCCATCAGGGCGGCGCGGCGGCTGATCGAGCGCTTCGGCGAGCTTGACAAGGCGTTGAGGGAAATTCCGGTCCGCCTTGCACTCGTGCAGCGCAACGAGTCCGAACTGGATGCGGGTCTTGCCCGCCTGCCTTGTGACCGTGATGTCTCGGCACTTGCCGCACTGCTCAGGGAGGTTCGCAAGGACGGTGATCCCGCGTTGATGTTGCAAGCAGCGCAGCGGGCACATTCCGGCAAGAGCGCTGCGGCGGAAGAGGCACTCTCTCGGGTGCCGGGCTGGCGCGGCGGTGCCGCGGCGCTTGCCTCGCTGGGGCCCGCTCCGGCCTCCGTATTCGATCGTCTGGAGCGATCGTTGGAGGATGCCGCACGAACGCTTGGCAGCGCCCAAAGTGCTCACGCCCGGACAGTTGAGGAGCACGCGAGCGCCACGTCGCAGCTTGCCAATTTGCGTGCAGGCCGCGTGTTGCCGGGCGTCGATGCGATCTCGGCGGCCAGGTTGCATCGTGACCGCGGATGGAGGCTGATCTACCGGCAAGCTTTCGAAGGCGGCGGCAACGCAGACGAAGCCGGTGCCTGGGCGAGCGGTGTCCCGCTCGGTCTCGCCTATGAGCGTGCCGTCACGGCCGCCGACGAGCTTGCCGACCGGCGTGCGGAAGAACAGGCGCAGCTTGCGCAAGCGGAGCGGCTGGAGCGTGTGTCGCGCGACCTCGGCATGCTCGCAGAAAAACAGAAGGCTGAGGCGGAGACTGCAACAAAGGCGCTTTCGGATGCGCAGCTTCGCTGGGGTGAAGCCTGCGCCACTGCATCGTTGCCGCAAAGCGCGACACGCGCGGACATTCGTGAGTTCATTGCCGCGCGCGACGCTACACTCGCCGCAGAACGCGAGCGATGCGCCGCTGCCTCCGCGCTGGCGGCCCTGGCCGCCCGCCAGGCGGAATGGGCCAAGCGGCTTGCCACCCTGATCGGCAACGATACCTCTGCTGCAAACCCTTGCGACACGCTCGTCGGGGAAGCCGAGCGCATGATCGCTTTCGTCGAAGAAACGCGGCGCGAGCGCGGGCTGATCGAGTCGCGGCTGAAGGCCGTGCAGGATCTGCGGAAGACCATCGAGGACGAAAGGGCCGCAAAGGCGTCACTCATGGACAATTGGCGCTGCGAATGGCGCCAGGCGCTGGCGGGGCTTGGGCGCGAGCCGGACGAGCAGCCCCAGACCATTTCCGACGTGCTCGATGTACTCGTCGAGCTTGACATTGAACTCGACAAATCTGCGGCGCTCCATGAACGCATTGCGGGAATGATCGAACGGACCGGAGAATTCACCCGACGGGTGGGAGACGTCGCCCGGAAATACGGCATCGAGGAGCAGGCGCCGCTCGAAGTTTTTGCCGCCTTGTCGAAACGGCTGGCCGCAGCCCAGGACTCAGCAAGCCGCAGCGACGAACTGGAACGCGCGCTGCGCGGTGTGCGCGCCGAACAGGAAATGGCGCGCGCGACGCATACCAGGACAGAGGACGATCTGCGCGCCATCGTGGCAGCTGCAGGCGCTGAGAGCCCCGAGCAGGCCGAGCAACGCATCGCGCTGTCCATGGCACGTGCGCAGCACCAGACTGCCGCCTCACGCGCAGAGGCGCGGTTGCACGAAGACGGTGAAGGTGTCGCAGTCGAGATACTTCGTGAAGAGGCAGCGACGCTGGCCCCTGACGAGATCGCCGCGACGCTGTCGAACGCCGCCGACGAGCAGGAGCAGGCACGCACCGCGGCCCAGGCGCAGGCGGCGATCGTGAGCCGAATGGAACAGGACATGGAGCGCGACAGTGACGCCGATGCGATGCTGCGCGCGTCCGCCGCCGAGGCGTCGGAACTCGCATCGGCGGGGCGTATCCTGGAGGAAGCGATGGTGCAGCACCTCGCTGGCGTCCTGCTGGAGCGCGCGATGGCGGCCGTGGGCTCAGGGGGTGACGCAAAACTCCTCAGCCGGATCGGGGCCGCATTCGGAGCCCTGACGAACGGCGACTATCCCGCTGTCCTGGTACGGGAGAACGCCCCCGGCGACACCAGGCTCGTGGTCGCTGAGCACGCGTTTCCCGACGAGGAGCCCCGCGAACTGAGCAAATTATCGGAAGGTACGCGCGACCAATTGTATCTCGCGCTGCGACTGGTGGCGATCGAAGACTACGTCGCGGGAGGCTCGCCGGCACTTCCCTTCATCGCCGACGATATCCTGCAGACATTCGACAACCGGCGCGCCTTGGCCGCATTGCGCACACTGTGCGCGTTCAGCAGCACCGCGCAGGTGATCGTGCTGACCCATCACGAACATGTCCTGTCGCTCGCGGCAGGATTGCCGCCCGGCAGCGTGCACGTGCATCGGCTCAGCAAGTCGGTCGCTGAGGAAAGTGCCGCCGCACAATGATTTCCGGACGCGCCATTCTCGCAGGTGTCGCCGGCTGGCCGGTGGCACACTCCCGCTCACCACTGCTGCACAATCATTGGCTCACCCGCCACGGCATCGACGGCGCATACGTGCCCCTCGCAATCAGGCCGGAGGATTTTACCACGGCAATCGACGGATTGCGCAAGGCACGCTTCGCCGGCCTCAACGTCACGATTCCGCACAAGGAAACCGCGGCCACGCTTTGCGACGTGCTGGACGACAGTGCACGCCGTGCGGGTGCAGTGAACACGCTGGTTTTCGGCTCCCGCGGCATCGTCGGCAGCAACACGGACGGCTACGGCTTCCTGGCGAACCTTGCGGCACACGACGTGACGCCGAACGGTCCAGCACTGCTGCTCGGTGCGGGCGGCGCGGCACGAGCGATCGCAGCCGCGCTGCTGGCTGCGGGAGCCACAGTGACCATCGCAAATCGCACGCAAGACCGCGCCGAACACCTTGCCGCCAAATTGCCGGGCCTGCACGTCCTGCCATGGGAACACCGCGCAAATGCGCTTGCGGATCAGCAGCTGCTTGTCAACACGACGTCCCTCGGCATGGCCGGGCATGAATCCCTCGATCTTGATCTTACCCGCGCTACAAACGATCTTACGGTAGCCGACATCGTCTATGTGCCGCTTGAAACACCGCTGCTCGCCCAAGCACGCGCTCACGGCCTGCACATAATTCCTGGTCTCGGCATGCTGCTCCACCAGGCGGTGCCCGGCTTTGCTGCATGGTTCGGCCACACGCCGATAGTGGACCAGGAATGTTTCGACCTGCTCGCCTCCCACATCCGGACGGCATGAAAGTCATCGGGCTCACCGGTGGCATCGGCATGGGAAAATCCACCGCCGCCGCCGCCTTCCGGCGCGCCCGCATTCCCGTATTTGACGCGGACGCAACCGTGCACAGGCTGCAGGGACCGCACGGCCGCGCGTTGCCCGCAATCGAAGCTGCATTTCCGGGCACGATCATCAACGGCGCGCTCGACCGCGCCGCACTCCGCAAGATCGTGCTTGGCAACCGCGCCAGCCTGCGAAAACTGGAAGCCATTCTCCATCCGCTCGTGCGCGCCGCACAGGCCCGCTTCCTTGCTCGAGCCCGCGCCGCCGGCGCCCGCCTCGCTGTGCTCGACATCCCGCTGCTTTTCGAAGGTGGCGGCGATCGCCATGTGGACCTCACCGTCGTCATCTCCGCACCCGCATCCGTTCAACGCGCGCGCGTACGGTCGCGCCGGCGGATGGACAATGCGCAAATTACCGCCATGATCGCGCTGCAAATGCCCGATGCGGAAAAACGCCGCCGCGCGGACGTGGTGATCCGCACAGGGCTCTCCCGTTTTCAGGCGCAACGTGCCATACGCAGGCTCATAGCGAGACTGAGGACCGAGTCGTGAGCCGTTCCATCCTGTTCGATACGGAAACTACCGGCCTCGATCCCGCCACCGGCGATCGTATCATCGAAATCGCGGCCATCGAATTGATACGCGAACTGCCGACCCAGCGCGTGTTCCATCGCCTGATCGATCCCGAGCGCGAAATCCCTGAAGACGCCACACGCATCCACGGCTTCTCCCGTGGCGACCTCATCGGCAAGCCGAAATTCGCTGAAATCGTCGACGAGTTCCTGGCTTTCATCGGCGACGACCAACTGATCGCCCACAACGCCGCTTTCGACTTCGGCTTCGTCAACGCCGAACTCGCGCGGCTCGCACTGCCGCCGTTGTGCACCACACGCATGATCGACACGCTGGCACTGGCAAAAACCCGCTTTCCCGGCATGCCGAACAGCCTCAACGCACTGTGCGGCCGGTTCAGCATCGACCTGTCGGAACGCACCACGCACAACGCGCTGCTCGACTGCCGCCTGCTCGCCGACGTCTATGTCGAACTTACCGGCGGTCGCCAGCGTGGCCTTTCTCTGGCAACAGCGCAGGAAGAAACCGTTTTCACCTACGCGCCCATCGAGACCCGAACGCCCGTGCTGATCGAGCCGAGCGAGGCGCAACTCGCAGCTCACGTGGCTTTTCGCACAAAGATCAAAGATCCCGTTTGGGCTAGCCTCGCTTAAGGCTGAAGGCCAAGAGATGCCAGCGATCCGTTTGGAAATAAATTAGCTGATGAATTGACAAAGCAGCAAGCTATGGGCGCAGGTGGAAAGCCCATCGCAGTTGCGGGTACAAATACGGAGCTCCGAGACGCACCTCGTCTTGCTAGTCAATATGGGGGACAGCCAAGTGACTGGGCAAAAATGTTCAACGCCGACAGCGGCCAAGACGTCCGCTGGTATGAGAATACAAATACGGGTCAGCAGGTGGAGCCGAAAATTAAATGACGCCGACAGATCAAAAGACCGCAGAGATAGCAAGGATCAATATAGCTGAGATATGCCAGAAAATGATCGACGGTAGCGTTGACCTAGTTTCTGGAAGCCGTGCAGTGCAACGCCTTTACTTGAACGTTCCGTCACCCGAACGCGAGTTAATTTTTCCTATTATTGGATTTGAGTCGGAAACTGACACATATCCGTTGGGAGAGATGCGATTGCGATATGATGACGATACGCTTCGCCGTTTAGACGGGGAGTTACACGAATATACGGAAAGAGTAAGGGACAGTGTGTTGTCGGCGTGCAAATCTATCGTTTCAACCTACGCGACATAAGGCTTGGCAGTGATACCAAGACTCCCTGATCAGAACCTTTGTGCCCAGTCTCGCAGTCCGATGGACATTATGCGCCAAGGTTGATCGGTGAGTTTGTTCCAGGCGCGGCAGCAGTGGTCGACGATGTCGTCGTAGCAGCTAAACAAGAGTTGGTGGAGGGAAGCCCCTCCCCCAAGCCCCCTGCTCGATGACGGTCCGGCACAGTGGCGTTTCGCCGGTCTGGGGCGGCACGCCCCAGCGGGATCCAAGGGCAGAGCCCTTGGCCTTGGTTGTCTTTTTGCCTGCGGCGCTAAGCAGCAAGCCGTTCCTGCTTGGCATACGCTTCAGCGGCACGCATCACGCGCAGGAAATTACCGCCCCACAGCGCGCTGATCTCGGCTGGCCCATAGCCGCGTTTCACCAGCTCGGCCGTCACGTTGCCGCTCTCGCCCGCATTCCGCCAACCGGTGATTGCGCCACCGCCGTCGAAGTCGGAGCTGATGCCGCAATGCGCAAGCCCGACGCGCTTCACCACGTAATCCACATGGTCGACGAAATCGGACACCGTCACCTGGTCCGATCGCGCGCGTGCCTTGAGGAACGGCGGCATCGCCGTGATCTGCACGAGGCCTTCGGTGTCGCGCAGCGCATCCAGCTGCTGGTCGTCCAGGTTGCGCGGATGGTCGCACAGGGCTGCGACGCAAGAGTGCGTGGCAACGACCGGAACGCGGGACGTCATGACGGATTGCAGCATCGCCTGGCGTGACAGGTGCGAAACGTCGACGAGCAGGCCGACGCGGTTCATCTCGGCCACCGCATCGCGTCCGAGATCCGACAGGCCGCCATGCAGCGTCTCCTGGTCGCCCAGGTCGCGGCGCGGATTTGCGCTGTCGGCCAGCAGGTTGTGGCCGTTATGGCTCATGGTGACATAGATGGCGCCAAGGTCACGGAAGCGGCGCAGCAGCGACAGATCCTCGCCCATCGCGTGCCCATTCTCGATCGCCGGCACCACGGCGAGTTCGGCCGCCGCCTTTGCCGCCTCGATTGCATCCGCGGTGGTGCAGAGTCGTGCGGTGATGCCGTTCGCAGTTCGAGCCATGCCGCGGATGGTGTCGAGCATGGCGAATGTGCGCGCGGTCGCTTCGGTACATCCTTCCGGCGTACGCGGCCCTTGCGGCACGAACGCCACGAAGCACCCGGCATCGAGCCCGCCGTCACGCATTTTTGGCATGTCCACATGCCGGTCTGTCGGCCCGAAAGGGTCGGGGCTTTGCGGCCACGGGATGTCGATATGGCTGTCCAGCGTCAAGGTGCTGCGATGCAGGGCGGCCGCGTCGATCATACTTGCTCAGGGCTCCGTGGGCGGGTCTGCCACGAGAATGCACCCGCGCGGCCCAGCCTGTGAAGATCGTGCCCGCCACACGATTGCCAACCCGCCGCTCGTTCGGCCCGCCCTTGCG
>CAZZVF010000128.1:0-8078 GCA_964657355.1 uncultured Buchnera sp. | reverse complement strand
CCAGCAGGCTTCCCGAACAGCAATCCGGGCACCGGCTCCTTGCATGCCCTGCCGCCATATCCCACTACCGTCGCATGGCTCTCCCCACCCTGGAAGAACTTCGTGCCTGGGACCGGCGCGATCCTCTCCTCAGCTTCCGCGACCGCTTCCTTCTGCCGCCCGGGGTGATCTACCTCGACGGCAATTCGCTCGGCGCATTGCCACGCCAGACAGTCACCCGGCAGGCAGAGACGGTCGCCATCCAGTGGGGCGAACGGCTGATCAGGAGCTGGCAGGAAGGCTGGCTCGACGCACCCCAGCGCATCGGCGACAAGATCGCCCGCATCGTCGGCGCACAACCGGGTGAGGTGGTGGTCGCCGACAGCACCTCGGTCAACCTGTTCAAGCTCATGGTGGCGGGGCTGCGGCTACGGCCGGACAGGCCCATCATCCTCACCGAAAGCGGCAATTTCCCGACCGACCTGCACATCTCGACCGGCGTGCGGGAATGCGTCCGCGATGCCCAGCTGCGCGTTGTTGGACCCGGCGAGATCGCCGGCGCACTCGACTCCGGTGTCGCCGTGCTCGTGCTTACCCATGTGCATTACCGCTCCGGCCTGCGACACGACATGGCCGCACTCACCCAGGCGGCGCATGACGCAGGCGCGCTCGTGCTTTGGGATCTGAGCCATAGCGCCGGTGCCGTACCGGTCGACCTCGACGCCTGCGACGCCGATCTCGCGGTCGGCTGCGGCTACAAGTTCCTCAATGGCGGCCCCGGCGCGCCGGCCTTCCTGTTCGCGGCGCAACGGCTGCACGACAGCCTGCACTCGCCGCTGCGGGGCTGGATGGGCCATGCCGCCCCGTTCGGTTTCGCCGATGAATGGCAGCCGGCACCCGGCATCGGCCGCTTCCTGTGCGGCACGCCGCCGATCCTCGCCATGGCGGCGCTCGAAAGCGGCATCGACCTGTTTCTCGAAGCCGACCAGGCGGCCCTGTTCGACAAATCGGCCCGCATGTTCACGCTGTTCCGCGACCTCGCCGCCGAGTGGTGCCGCGGCACGGAGCTCACACTCGCATCGCCGGCGGAGGCGAGCCGCCGCGGCAGCCATATCGCCTTCGCCCACCCCGAAGCGGCCACGATCATGCGCAGCCTCGAGGCACAACAGATCATCGGCGACTTCCGGCCGCCTTCGATCCTGCGTTTCGGCCTGACGCCCCTCTACACGAGCTTCGAAGACATCTGGCACGCCGCCGAAGCCCTCGCTTCGGCCCTGGCCACGACGGAACTACGGCGGCCAAGACGCTGATCGCCCTGGCCGCCGGCCGCCGTGGTCAGCGCCTCAGCAGCAGCACGATGACGACGATGAGCAGGATGGTGCCGAGGCCGAAGCCACCATAGCCATAACTGCCGTAGTCACCGCCTCCGAACGTTGCATAACCACCGCCGCCGAACAGCAGGATTACGAGAATAATCAGCAGGATCAGACCCATGACGCTTCCTTTGCATAAAAATCCGGGAACGGACCGAACGCCAGCGCTCGGCGCGGCTCAGAGTTGCCCGGGAATGGTCTCGCTGCCGTGATGCAGCACGCTGCGCGACGGCTCATGCACGACGACGTGAATGAGCAGGATGACGAGCAACAGGATGAGCGCCGCCCGGATCAGGCCGCCGAACACCCGGAACACGGCGACCAGGAACAGCACGGCAATGACGACGAAGATGACGGTCTGCGCCGCATGCGGAATGCCGAGGCGCATCATGCCGCCGGCCATCGCCCCCTCCAGCGCATCGAGTGCGCCGAGCAGGAAGGCAAAGAAGGCAACGACGACCGCAAGCAGGCCGCTCCCCAACCGATCCAAATTGTTCATCTGTCCAATTCCAAGTAATTTCGACGAGCCCATCTCAATACGATGCGAGCGCTCAAGGTCACGGTATTTGGCGATTGCTGCAACCGCAGTGTCCGGCGACGCCTCCGCAGCCAAAATTGTTTTACGGGTGTTTCGATCGCCTTCGGGTTGCGGTACTGACGATCGCCTCCGCCGTCGGGCTTGTTTCAGGCCGCCACTTCAACCCGACGGGTACGGCGATGCCCTGATCCACCGGACGCTGCGCGAACACGCACACCACGGACGGAGCGTTTTCCGGCCCGCTCACGGGCTCGACACGGAAAGATAATGATCCAATCAAGGATCGATCTGCCTGTTCAGGCCCGGCTCACGCCACGAAGGTTCACCACTTCTGCGTCTTCGGACAAAGCGATCAGCGCGTTCGACTGCAGCAAAGCGAGATCGGACGCTTCCAGCCGCACCACGATCGCGCCCGCATCACCGGACCGATCCAGTGCGACATGAAAATGAAAACCGCAGACGCCGTCGCCCAGCCCCGCTTCCAACAGATCCTTGCGGAATACCGAGATTTTACCAGAGCCGACACACCGGCGACCAACGAACGCGAGAACATTCTGACCCTTCAAGGGCCGCAGGTTGCAGTATAGCCAACCAGCAACTACCTTGGGGTTAGCAATTTCAATCGCTCCCCTGATCATCTGCAGCCTCGCTCGACACGTGCGACGCTTATGCCAAGGTCGAGCGCGGTTGTGCAATAACATTGACGCAATTTCATGGCGACGCGTCACAAAAAACGTCGCTTCGCTCACGGAGCGATCGCGAATTATCCGGCGGATTGTTTCAATGCTGAGACAAGATCTTTTGGTAGTGGGTCGAGCAGCTGCGCCTTGCTGCCGAAACAACTGCCCTGCGGATAGAAAACGAAGCAGCTGTAGACATCATCGCCGAGAAATCCGACTTCGATCCTGCAATCCGTGAATGTCCACACGAGTGCGACTTCGCCGTCGGCCGCGATCCGCGGTTCGGGGGCGAGCACGTGCTGCGGTGCCAAAGCCCGTTCCACCGCCTGCAGGAAAATGATGCTCTGGTCGATCGCCCGCCGGTAGCTCGCCAGGCGAGCCTGGATATCCACGCTGTCGATGCCGAGCTTGCGCACCGTCGTCAGTTCGGCGATCAGCGCATTCGGCGCAAACACGATCTCTGGCATCGAGCGCCCGCTCCCTCCAGACCGGACCCGCCGACCCTATCACACGCACCCATCGTCAGCCCACAGGTGCGAACAGGGCCGGAAACGATCCCGGCCCTGCACGCGATGGGCGCCTGCGCGCCCTGTGGACCGAGGCACTTACCCGTTGGCGAGCTGCTTCGTCTTGGCGACCGAAGCGGCACAGGATGCGTCGCCCTTCGCATCCAGCGCGCGCGCCTTGTCGAGCTCCATCTTCGCTTCCGACATACGGTCGTCCGGCGTTCCAGTCCCCGGAGCATTCGCCGATGTCGGCACCCCGGCCTGCTGGCGTCGCACATCGGCGGACGATGTCGCGACCTGGCCGGAGGCGGCGTTCATCTCCTTCATGCCCGCATCGCCGCCGACCTTGCCGTCCGCTGTGGTGCCCTTGTCGAGCGACTTCTGGTCCGGGCTCGCAGCGTTATTGGCGGGCGTCCCGGTGCCGGAGCCGGTCAGTGCGCCGGATGTCGGAGCGCCCCCCAGAGCGGGGCTCTGGCTCAACTTGCGCGACAGGGCGGAGATATCGTCCGAGCACGGTCCGGCATGCGCCGCGCCGGCCGATCCGATGCCTGCGGAGCCGATGATGGCCAATGTCGCCAGGCCCGAAAGGATCGTCTTGTTCACGTGTGTGCCCTCCCTACTTCTTATGGCCTGCAAACGACGACACCTCAGCCGGGTTGCCCGGCGGCGGAGCTGAGCGCCGATCTGTGATCACCGGCCCCCCGATTTCTCAGCACCGTTTTCCCGGGCCCGCTACGTGATCTCGCAAGTCCGCTCCCGCGTCGTGCAAGCTTGAGACGACCACCGTCACGCTGGCCTGTGCGAAATCCCTGTCGCCACCAGCCTATTTCGCGGCAGCCCGGTTCTGTATCGCGGTCCATGTCTGCGTGCCGACGATACCGTCCGCCGCCAGGCCGCACGCGCTCTGGAAATGCGTCACCGCGAGCTCCGTCGCGGCGCTGAAGTCGCCGTCGAGAGCCAGCTTGTAACCCGCCGCCGCCAGCCGCCGCTGCAGGCTCGCCACGGCGTCGCCCTGCGAGCCGCGATGCAGCACCGCAAGGCCACCGCCCGGCGGCAGCGCCATGCCGGCCAGCAACGGCGCGATCAGCGCCTTCGCCTTCGCAAGATACGCCTTCCGGCTGTCCAGGCCATTGCTGCCGCCGTTCACCAGATGCGTCACCGTTATGATGTCGTCGTCGTCGCAGTGGCGGTTGATCTTCTTCTGCGTCCAGAACACGCACGACACCAGCAGATACACTACCGGATCGTTCACGCTGAGCGGGACGCCCATGAGATCGATGCCCAGCTCCTTGCCGACAGCCTGGTAATTGCCCCGGCCGGTCAGCTGGATCAGGCCACGCCCCTTGAACAATTTGCCGTCGCCCTTGTGGACATTGCCGAGATCCGCCCGGTTCTCATAGGCGTCGCCGCTGGCATATTCCTCGGTGGTGCAGAACCCATCCGATTCATGCGCGATCTGGCCGAGGAAATGCGCGATCCGAAGTGGCGTGTTGATCGAATACCGGTCGAGAGTGGCAGCGATGCTGGCACCCATCCCCTCGATGATCTCGTTCTGCCGCGCCCCACGCCTGCCGCCTTGCTGCGGCGCAAGCTGACGCAGAATGTCGGCGTTGATCGAAAGCATCCCGGCGCGCCTCTGCAGTTCGCACCATAGTCGCCGGACGTTTTGAAATTGCAACTGTTATCGTGTTTGGTCGAGTAAGAAAGTTCTTCTTTTCTGGAGAAAAGAAGCAAAAGACTTTTTATTTTTGGAGTTTACAATGGAGTATAAGCTTGCCGAGTGGGGTAACCCGTCGAATAAAGATGCTCGCGAAAACAACAGAGCAGGAGTTTGTTTCCGAGCCACGATCGGGAATAAATTCTAGAATTTTTGCCGCCCGCATGGGCGTCGACGGAGGGGAGGGCGGCCATGCTGTCCCAGATACATAGAAAACGGGGCGGGAGATAAATTCCCGCCCCGCTTCTTCATCGGAAAATCAGGCGGAGCCTTAGAGACTGTTTGAGACTGTGGGACGGCGAGTCACAGGCACCGTTTGGTGCCGGTCCAGCGGGGCTTTCCGAGTACCGGAGCAGAGCGGCCTCGTGTGGCCCAAAGCTTGAAAGAGGGCAGCACCGGAGCGCAGGAAAACCGCGTTGGATGACCACCGTCGCGCATTCTCAAACGGTCTGTTAGACGGCCTTCTTCAGGTTCGGGCTGGCTTTGAAGCGGACAGTCTTGCCGGCCTTGACCTTCACCGGTTCACCGGTGCGCGGGTTCATCGCCTTGCGCGCCTTTGTCTTGCGCACCGTGAACGTTCCGAATGACGGGAGGGTGAAACCGCCGTCCTTCTTCAGCTGTTTGACGATCGCGTCGATCAGGGTTCCCGCCGCCTGGTTGGCCGCGACGCCCGTGCAATCCGTCGTCTGCTGAATGACACTGGCTATAAAGGCTTTGCTCATAGTCTGATCTGGTCCCTTCTGCTCTCTGTTCTACTGTCCAGGCAGTATAATCTTGAAGACTTTGCTGACGTGATAAGACGACATGATTGGCCTTGCCAGCAGAGTCGCCCGCCGCAGTAGGTCAAAAAACTCCAGGCCACATGCCCGGTCAAGCCCGAGCACACATAAAGCAGGGGTGCCGGTCAACTGGACCGGCTTGCTGGCTGGAAAGATGCGCGTGTGGAACTGGCGACTCTGAAAACATGAACCTTTCGGAGCTGAAATAGCGACTTTGTCACAGCCGTGCAACACCGCCATGCCGCCCCGATGCCAACGCCAATCACGATTTTTCCGAACTGTGCATAGAACAACACGCATGCCGTTGCAGGCAAACGACACGGCAGCCACCCCAGCCGCCTTTAACCGCCCCTTCAGCGGCAAAAGATTTCAGCTCGACAGCCGGTCCATCAACGACGGCGCGGGGAACGCGGGCTGCCATTCCAGCGCTGGATCGCGCGAGGCCTGCGGGTTGTAGAACGGGTCCTGTGCGATGATGCCAGGCCAGCGCTCGCGCAATGACCGCACTTCGGTCCCTTCCAGCACCGCACGCTCGCCTTCGTAATGCCGACCGAGCGAGAGCGACTCGTAATGATACAGCGTGGCCGCCACGCACAGCGCTATGCCGGCTCCGGCCCTGCGCGCGCGCAGGCAGAAATCGACGTCGTTCAAGGCGATCGCAAAGCTCGTGTCCAGGCCGTCCAGATCGCGGAACAAGGCGGTCTCCACCAGCAGGCAGGCAGCGGTCACGGCGGAAACGTCGCGGTCCAGCAAGCCGATCCCAGCCGGCCCCGGGTCGTCCGGCGACCAGAATCTGCCGGAATGCTCACAAAGATCGGCAAGGCCCATGATGACGCCGTCGTGCTGCACCGTGTCGTTGCCGTAGAGCAGCCGGGCGCCTGCAATGCGAACCGGCGGCGCGACGAGGGCCGCCATCCGCCGCAGCCAGTCCGGTTCCTGCGGTGCCACATCGTCGTTGAGCAGGAGCAGGCATTCGCCGCGTGCCTGTTCGGCGGCGCGGTTGATGGCTTCGGAATAATTGAAGGTGGCGAGTGCGAGGTCGATGATGCGCACCCGCGGCAGCCGGGCGAGCGCTTGCAGAATTTCCTGCTGGTTCCGGTCGTTCTCCACGGTGGCCGATAGCGCAACGATGATCTCGAGATCGGGGTAGTTCGTCAGCAGGGCCACGCGACGGATGCAGCGCAGGACATGGCCGGCCCGCGCGGCAGTGGGAATGACGACACTGATCGATGGCGGCTTGGCCGGACGCGCCGCTGCGCGAGGCTTGCCCGCTGCCGGCCGTGTTGGCGCCGCACCCACCTGCTGGGCACCCACCTGCTGGGCACAAGTGTGCGTCAGGATCAGCGGTACCCGGTGCGCGGCCTGCCCCCCGGCGATAAAAGGGCCGGCCCCGAAAGACGGCGCCACCAGACGCAGCGCGAGTTGCAGGCGCGCCTGGTCCGCATCCGTCGGCAGACCGCGCAGCTCGGCCTCCCTGGCCTGGAAAAAGCACAGCCCGGTGGTCAGCGCGCCGGACGGCAGCAGCACCGGCCCCGGTTCCGGCTTGAACCGCGGACGGCTCCGGCTGCGACCCGAGCCCGCCTCGCCGAAAGCGGCTTCGTCGGTGTCGGCGCATATGAAGCGCAGGTTCGGGCGGGACGCGATGGCGAACGCCATGCAGGCGAGTGCGTGATCCGGCAGGATTTCGCCCGCCTTGATGATGCCCGTCCACTGCGTGCGGCATTTCAGCCAGTCCGATGGCTGTTCGATCAGCACCGGTGGCGCGGGTGCGGTGATCCATTGCCGGGCGAGCGACTCGCGGGTGCGGCGCAGCGCGTCCGGCGGCGCACCCGCAACACCCGCGATGGCGAGCCCGATGGCCGGCAGGTGCATGGCCTGCAGCCGATCCATCAGGGTCCGCCGGTCCTGCTCGCTCCAGGTATCGAACAGCCGGATCCATAGATCGTAGGGCGGCGCCTCGGCACCTCTCGCCGGCGACTGGCCGACGACGGCGCGCAACCGGCCCGCGAGCCCGGTCGGGTCGCCGGAGGCAGCAGCCGGAATGGCTTTCAACCCATGCAGGAGCAGGCGGGGGAAGGCGGCGCGCCGGCTCAGCGTGGCGATGTGCACGTCGCGCAAACCGGCGCCCTCGCCGAAGAGCTGGACCGCAAGGCTCTCGGAGGCCGGCGGCATGTAGAGCAGGGTGGAGCGTTGCCAGTGACCGTCGCGGCGCCTGGCCCGGCCGAGGAAGCCCTGGCGCACGACATGACCGCGCGCACTGTCGTAGAGCGCGAACTTGGCCCACCATTTGCCGGGTGCGTCCGCTTCCACGATGAGTCGGCACCAGCTTCCCGCAGCACCTGCCGGCAACGCGATCTCGGACGGGACGCCGCTTTCGGCCGGGGCACCACGCAGCTGCGGCAGTATGCACTTGTCCAAAGGCCTTCTCCGGGTAGCGGCGCGCGCCGTCACGCCGCAGGGCCCTTGTGCATGACCGTCCGGAAGGGAACACTGGCCGCTGGTGCAG
>CAZZVF010000127.1:0-8131 GCA_964657355.1 uncultured Buchnera sp. | reverse complement strand
GATGCTGGTGAGTTCTTCGAGCATGAAGGCGGCTGCGTCGTGCGGGCTGTCGGCGAACGACCATGCGGTTCGGCCGCCGATGTAGCCGGTGACGATGTCCTGCTCGTTGGGCCAGAAGATGGTGCTGAGGCCAGGCGCGCCGCGGTGCGGGAGGGGGCGGAACACGTCGCTGTCCGGCTTTACGCCCAGGCGGTCGTGGGTGGCGGCGCGCAGGGCGACTTTGGTGAGCAGGCCCATGGGAAGGCCTTCGATGGCGGTCTGGGTTTCGGCCGGCAAAGCCGGGATGAAGCAGATGCGGCCGGCGGCGAGCACGCCGGTGGAGACGGTGACCACGACGCATCCTGCGTCGATGTCACCGGCGGAGGAACGGACGCGGACGCCGCCTTTTGTTGCTTCGATGGCATGGACGCGCGCGTTGAGGTCGACTGGGCCTGCGAGCTTGCCGAGGCAGCGCGAGAGAAGTTTGCCGAGGCCGTCCTTGGGGATGAAGTTCTGGCCTTCGAGCTCGTTGTCGGCCCAGTCGCGCAGGCTGAGCAAATCGGCATCGGCGGCCGCGATGATGGCCCCTTCCCAGAACTCGATCGTGGCGGTCCATGGATCGTCGGCGACGGCGTGGGCGGCGTCGGCCAGGCTCATGTCGGGCTTGGAGAGCTCTGCGGTGACGGCTTCCCGCCAGCGCTGCTCGCTGGCTTCGTAAGTCTCATGCGACTGGCCGCCTTCGCCGTCGGCGAGCACCAGGCGATCTTCCCAGGGGATGTCGGGGCCGACCTGCTCACCTTGCGCCTGGACGAGGGGCACGAGCGGGTTGTGCTCGGCGCTGTGCAGCCATTGTGCGCCGTGGTCGAACATGGCGCCGCCGAGCACGGGCGGGTGGTCGGTCCAGGCACGGCCGCCGATGCGATGGCCGGCTTCGAGGATTCGCACGGTGTAGCCTTGCCGGCGCAAGGAGGCGGCGGCTGCGAGCCCTGCCACGCCGGCGCCGACGACGACGGCGTCCACTACGGGCGCGAGGCTGGCCGAAGCCAGCCGTTGGATCACTTCGTCGGAACCTTGGGGGGCTGGACGACGGGAGCGGCCGGCTTGGCGCCCGGCAGGGCCGTATGCGCAGCAGGCGCTGTGATCGGCGGGTTCGACAGGAAGTCGCGGCCGACGCCGCCGGTGCCGCGGTTCAGCAGAGCGAGAGTGAGGGAAATGCCGAAGAACAGGGTGCCGAGGATGGCGGTGCTGCGGGTAAGCAGGTTTGCCGTGCCGCGGCCGCTCATGAACGCGCCCATGCCCTGGCTCGAGCCGATGCCGAGGCCGCCGCCCTCGCTGCGCTGGATCAGCACTACGCCGATCATGGCGAGGGTGACGAACAGGTGCAGGACGCGAAGGACAGGGGTGAGTGCCGTCAGTAGGATCATGGACGCCGAGCCTAGAGGGAAAGCCGGGGTTCTACAGAACTGGCGTTGGCTTGGGAAGGAAGTGCCGCCGGGTGCCGCTATGCAAGCGTCGAGGCGCAGCGCGCGATGGCCAGGAAGCTTTCGGCCTGTAGCGATGCGCCACCGATGAGGGCGCCTCCGACATCGCGGATGGCGAGAATCTCGGCCGCGTTTTCAGGCTTTACCGAACCGCCATAAAGAATGCGGAGACTGGCGCCGGCTTTGCCGAGACGCCTTACGAGCGCGTCCCGAATATGGCTGTGGACGGCGCCGATTTCGGCGAGCGACGGCGTGCGGCCGGTGCCGATGGCCCAGATCGGCTCGTAGGCGACCGCCCCGGTAAACCCGTCGGGCAGGCTGGCTGCAATCTGGCGGCCGACGATGGCGGTCTCCCGACCCGCGTCGCGCTCGGCTTCGGTCTCGCCCACGCAGACGATCGGTGTCAGGCCGGCATGGGCCGCCGCCAGGACCTTGTCGTGCACCTCGGCGTCGGTCTCGCCATGGGTCTGGCGGCGTTCCGAGTGGCCGAGGATGACGGATTTGCAGCCTGCATCCGCGAGCATTTCGGCCGAGATGTCGCCGGTATGCGCGCCGTATGACAGCTTGTGGCAGTCCTGGCCGCCCAGGGCGACCGGCGAGTGCTGCAGGATGTCGTGCACCCGGGTGAGTAGCGTGAAGGGCGGGCAGACCAGGATGTCGCAGGCCAGGCTCTGCGATCCGGCCGCAATGGCGGCGGCAAGGGCGGCTCCGTCGGCCGACAGACCGTTCATCTTCCAGTTGCCGGCAATCAGCTGTCGCATCTTCGCTCCCCGCGTCGCCTGCTTAAAGCCTGCTGCGGCGGGCGGGCGCAACCGGCGGGTGGTCAGATCGGCCCGGCTGGCGTTAGAGAAGTGCGATGAATGGATCGAGGCTTTGGCGGCCATATACGCAGATGCAGACGGCGCCTGGGCCCCTGGAGGCGGTGTCGACTTCGGGCTGCGGCATTACGCTGGCCGACGGGCGCGTGCTGATCGACGGCATCGCGAGCTGGTGGACTGCCTGCCACGGCTACAATCATCCGGTGATTGCCGACGCGGTCTCGGCGCAGCTGGCCCGCATGCCGCACGTGATGTTCGGCGGCCTGACGCACGAGCCTGCGGAACGCCTCGCCGAACGGCTCGCGGAGCTGCTGCCGGGCGATCTGGGTCATGTGTTTTTCGCCGATAGCGGATCGGTCGCGGTCGAAGTGGCGATGAAGATGGCCGCGCAATACTGGCTCAATCGCGGCGTGCGTACGCGGCGCCGGTTCCTCGCATTCCGCGGCGGCTATCATGGCGACACGCTGGGAACCATGGCGGTGTGCGACCCCGAAGAAGGCATGCATTCGCTGTATTCGGGATTGCTCGCGGAACACGCCATTCTCGATCTGCCGCGTGACGAGGAAAGCCGGGCCGCGTTCGATCTGTTCCTTGCGCAAGAAGGTGAGACGCTGGCCGGCATTCTCGTCGAGCCGCTCGTGCAAGGTGCCGGCGGGATGATCTTTCATGACACATCCGTGCTGCATCATCTGCGCGCCGCCGCCGACCATCACGGGCTCCCCCTGATCCTGGACGAGATCTTCACCGGATTCGGACGCACCGGCACGATGTTCGCGTGCGAGGCAGCCGGCATAGTGCCGGACATCGTGACCGTGTCGAAAGCGCTGACCGGCGGCACAATGGCGCTCTCCGCCGCCATCGCCCGGCCGCATATCTTCGAAGCGTTCCTCTCGGACGACCCGATGCACGCGCTGATGCACGGGCCGACCTACATGGCAAATCCGCTGGCCTGTGCCGCTGCCAACGCTTCGCTCGATCTATTCGAAAGCGAGCCGCGCCTGGCGCAGGTAGCAGCAATCTGCGCGCAGATGCAGCAGGAACTGGAGCCATGCCGCGATCTGCCAGGCGTGCGCGACGTGCGCATGCTGGGCGCCATCGGTGTAGTGGAATTGGAGCGCATCCACGACATGACGACGCTCAAGGCGCAGCTGGTGGCGCAGGGCGTCTGGATCCGGCCGTTCCGAAACATCGTGTATCTGACGCCATCGTTCACGATCACGCCGGAGGAGGTATCGATCCTGACGGGGGCTATTCGCAAGGCATTGCAGGCACGACACTAGCGTTCGCTGAGTACATGCTCATCGCGATAGCCGCTGTGAACGTTACGGTAGATGCCGTCCATTCGATTAATAGGTCAGAAAACGGCTCCCGCTGTCGCGGTGGTGCATCCGTGCTGTCGTAGGTCATAAAGTATAGCAAGGGCACGTCATAAAACGCTGAGATCGACGAGGCCGTATCGATGCCAGTGGGCGACTTTACCGTTGCGAAAGCCAAGCGCCCGGTAACGTTTTATGAAATCCGTCATAAACGTTTCCTATTTGTTGTTCGTTAACATTCCGCTGACAAGACGGCGTACTCGTTGGTCAATTTCGGATATATCGGGGAGGTCTTTCCGTAGCAGGGTGTAATGTGTCGTTAAGACCTCGGGCTTCCCTTCGCTGTCCGTGCCGGTCGCTTCATCTGTCTCTGCATCACAGATATTGGGGGTATCCGGACCGTTCACTTGGGGGTTGTTATCGCAAAAGGCCATTATGGGATGTTGCTCGGTACTCGGTGCTACGTAGAGATCGTCACCGGCGTCGCCCTGATAGGTCGACCACCCGTTGAACGAGCCGCTTTGCGCCTTGAAACGGCTCCGAGCGACGAGCAACCTATGAGGTTCGTCCAAACCGTTGATACGCAGATCAACTCCCAATAAACTCCGAACCTTTCCAGTATTGTAGGGGGCCATGAGCTTCAACCCTAAGCAGTCCATCGGCACAGCCAACCCAATGAGCAAACGGCTTTTAATGCCTTCGTTGACCTGAAGAGCAATAATCAAGGCCTTGGGTATATCGAGTTCGAAACTCGACATCTGCACTACTTTACGATCCTCCAATGGTGGGCACGCAATGACAGGCGCGACCGGCGCAGACACTAAGAGAGACATTAGAAAGCAGTACACTATTCTAGGCGCTGAGCATCTATGGGCCGGTCTTGCCATGGAAAGCATCTGAACCAGCGCCGCCGAAATAGCGGGAAATGGTAATATCGCCGTTGTCAAACGAGCGGCGGCGCAAGCATGCTTCACGACGTCGGCCTCACTCTGTCGCATGGAAGGTTCAGCTTTCCTTACATTTCTCGGTGCAATCCTAATTGCCGCAGGAGAGCAGTCAACCGGGACGAGGGCGTAATTAGCTTGTGTCCGGAACGGTTTTCCGGAGACGGAGTAGTGACGTTGCGTGCAATCGAAGTCGTGGTCGGCGGACGATTGCAGATTTGCCGTCTATCTTCCTGATTTGCTCGAGCGCCGCAGGCAAGAATTACGTATTGGGTGAAATGAAGCCATCGCCGCAGCCCCCCTGCTTTCCTAATGGAATCGACGGGGGGTCTGGGGGGGGGGACGGCACGTCTCACCCAGCGCTTAACTCTTGCCTGCAACACTTTAACGGAAAGGCGGTGTCCACAGCAGCCCGCCTTGCGTCCAGGGCCGGTTGACACCGCGTGGCAGGCCCATTGGCGAGGCGTCGCCCATGTCGCGGGCGAACATTTCGCCGTAATTGCCGACGGCCTTGATGGCGTTCATCGCCCAGTCGTTCGGCAGGCCGAGTGTTGTGCCCAGGCCGCGTCTGGAGCCGAGCAGCGTGTTCACCGTTATGTCGTTGCCGTGGCTGCGTTGTTCGGCGTTGGCCTGGGTGATGCCGTTGATTTCGGCTTGCACGAGGGCGTGCGTGGTCCAGTCGATGACGGCGATCCATTCGGTGTCGCCGGCGCGTACTGCTGGAACCAGGGGGTCGAGCGTTATCGTCTCCGGCAGGATGGCGTAGTCCTTGATGCGCGCGTGGAACTTGGAGCGGCCTTCGGCGAGTGTGGTGAGGTCGTGCGTTTCGGCGGCGCAGTGTCCGCTGACGAGTGCTGCTTCCATTTCGCCCATTTCCTCGAACGGGAACGGGTTGAAGTGGACGCCCTGGGCTGAGAGGGCTTCGGTGGCGCTGGTTTCCGCGTCGGTATTGCCGATGAAGCAGAGCGTTTTGCCTGCAAGGTCCTTGGACGAGGCGATGCCGGAGCTTTTGTTGACCAGGAAGCCTTGGCCATCGAAGAAGATCGGTTGTGCGTAGGCGGCTTCGTAGTGTTTGGCGACGCCGGGCACGGGCGAGACGCCGGCGATGAGGTCGATCTTTCCGGCGTGCAGGGCCGTGTAGGCCGTGGCGGCATCGGGGAAGCCCTGGATGCTGGCATGGGCGTGGTTGCCGAGGATTGCGGCTGAGACGGCTTTGCAGAAATCGCTGCCGAACGCGGAGGTGTCGCCGTGCGTGTCGTCCTTGGTGTAGTCGCCTGGTTCGGTGATGACGCCGCAGGAGAGCGTGCCGGCTTTCTGCACCTTGGCGAGTGTCTGCGCACCCGCGTTTTGCATGACGGCAAGCGACGCGCAGGTGGCGAGCAGCAGCGCGTGAGTGAGCGATCTCGTCACGTTTGTTCCCTGTGCATACAGTGTGTTTGGGGGTCGAACATGAAGAGGGGCGGACCTGCGCCCGCCCCTCCTCGTCTAGTTCGTGTATCTGACCCTGGTTGGGTCAGGCGAGTGTTGTCAGCCGCCCCAGCCAGGCTGCGTCGGCAGCCCCGGTGTGGTCCCGGGTCGCGGGTTGAAGTCGGCGGGCGGCGGGTCGAGCAATTGGCCGCCGCGATAGTCGGTCGGGATGATATTGAGCGTGTAGCAACCGTTCGAACCGTAATGCGGAAGGGTATGCACGACGGTCGGATCGATCATGGCGTAGGAAGCTGGCAGCGGCGCCACCGTGCCGGACAGGCGTGCGTTGTCGAAGGCTTCGGTCAGGTCGCCGATATAGGACTCAGCGTCCACCGGCGTCAGGTCCGACTGGCCGAATTCGCTGGCGCCGAGCGCGCGGCCTTTTTGCTCGTCCGGAAGTTTCTCGAGCGGGACGAGGTTGAACAGTTTGTCGATGAACTTGATGACCGAGGCGTGCTCGCTGTAACGGTGCGAGATGGCGTGCACGCTCGAATAGGGCGAGATCACGATGGTCGGGATACGCGAGCCCGGCATCAGCGGTGCACCGAACGGATCGGTGGCGCGGATGGTGGCTGGCACGTGATCGTACAGGCCATCGGTTTCATCGTAGGTGATGATGATGGCGCTATCTTTCCAATACCGGCTGGACGCGATGGCGTTGATTTCGTCGGCGAGAAGCGCTTCCGCGATCTGCGCGTCTGAGTAGCCGGGATGGTCGTCGGAGCCGGTGAAGGCTGCCTGGACCGCGGCGTTCTTGTCGACCGGAACCAGGCCGTCATTGTTGCCGTAGCCGCCGCGAACGTAGAACACGCCGGGTGCGCCGAGTTTCGCGCCGCCGATGTTCGTGAAAAAGTCGCCAAGGCCGTGCAGCTTGCTGGCGACTTTCGGATTGTCGCCGACATAGCCGAAATACTGCGGGCCGTTATGGTGCACGATGTAGGTGGCGTAGGTGGCGGGACCGCTGCCGTCCGTCGGTTCGTGATCGTAACCTTCCTGGTACCAGCCCCAGTTCACCGGCATGTTCTTGTGCGAGATCGTCTTGATGTCGTCCTGCACATCGAGAAGGTCGAGCGCCGGGTTTTCGTCGAACTGGATGAGCGTGTCGATGTTGCTGCCCATGAAGGAGAGCGGCAGCGAGGCGTAGGTCTGGTTGAGGGCCGGCTTGGCCGGATTTTCGTCGCCCGGATTATACGGCGGCTTGATCGGCGAGGTGTCGAGGTTGGAGCCGGCGAACGGGCCCGGGTCACCGACGACCGGCTCGCCGCCGCTTGCCTGCACGACGGGGCTGCCGGTGTTGTTGGAGCCCTGCTCAGGGTGCAGCGCCCACTGGGTGACACCGGACTGGCCGGCGATCAGGGCCAGCGCATTCGGCGTCGACGGGCCGGTCACCGTCATGCGGAAATTGTCGAGCAGCGTGAAGCGATCGGCGTACTGCCACAGGAAGGGAATGGTGTCGCAGTCGAGGTGGCTCATGACCAGTTCGGCGCGCTGCTTCTGCAACAGCGTGGGAGGTGCTACCGTTCCATACGGCGCGCCGGTGCTGCGGGTTACGATGTTGCCGTTGCTGTCGGTGGTGAAGCCTTCTTCGTTCAGGGCGAAGCGGTCGTTCTGCGTGACGCCGTTCACGGTGTCGATGCTGTTGACGATGCCGGCATGCGAGTGATCGACCGAGTCCGTATCGGCCGGCGAGAGCGCCACGGTGTTGCCGTTGGTGTCCTTGATCGTCTGGGGGATGAGGAACGGCGAAATCGTGCTGACCGTGTCATCGGTGTTGACGATTTTCTGGACGTAGCCGGGCTGCGACCCCACGGGAAAGAGGCCGTCTGCACCCGGGAACGTGCCGAAATGCTGGTCGAACGAGCGGTTCTCCTGGAAGAGGACGAACACGTATTTCACCTTCTGCCGCAGCAGGGCGAACTTGTCCTTGCTGGTCAGGTTGGGCTCGGCGTTCGGCTGCACGACGTGGGCTGCCACGATGGCGCTGGAGCGCGGGGCGATGGTCAGCTGTGCGGCCTGGGTTTGCGCAGCTTGGGCTTCCGCGGCGAACATGGCGGTGGGCTGCATGAAGCCCACCGTGGCTATGAAGGCACACGAGGTCCTCCACCACTGGTTACGTGACATTATGG
>CAZZVF010000126.1:0-8178 GCA_964657355.1 uncultured Buchnera sp. | reverse complement strand
CACCCCAGGCTTCGGCACCACGGGCTTCACCTTCTCCGCCTTCGCATCGGCCGAAGAAGTCGGCGTTCGCATGGCAGGGCGCTGTGCTGAAGCCTTCTCGTGCACGGGCCGGCGCGAAGCACTGGAGCGATGCGGCGCCAAAACCGGCACCCTCTTACCGCCGACAACGGTTTCGGCGTGCGCCTTGGCGGCCGGCTTCTTGTGCGCCATGGGAGGGCCCGAACGCGCGGGCGCCGTCGAGCCCACTTCCGGCGTTTGCGCAAATGTGCCGCACGAGCCCGACGCGACGACGATGCCGAGCATCACTGCCCGGAATATGCCCCTCAGAGGCAGATCATCTGACCAGTGCCGGCTTCCTCCAGGAACGTCGCGATCCCCGCGATTTCCACGCCCTGCCACAATCCGCTGGCCTCGATCGCCTCTGCCTTCAGCCCAGCCTCGCACGCGATCATCCTCACGCCCATTTCACGCGCCGCTTCGCGCAGTTCGCCCAACCCTGCAACCCCGCGCCGCCGGATCGCCGCGTCGCGCCCAACCTCGTCGAGCGACGACCAGTCGTTCAGCATGGCGCGCGCACCGTGGTTGCTGGCGAAGATGACCACGTTGCGGCCGAGCGATGCGGCCCCCGAGGCGAGCAGGAAGGCGTAGTGCGCCCGGTCATGGCTGCCGGACAGAAGCAGGATGGCGAGGTTGGCTTCGGTGGTCATACTCGAACTACCTTGTCTTCGGGTGTGGGGTCGCAGCCTTCGTCATTGCGCGGAAATGCCTGCCTTCGGGCCCCACCGCAGAAGCCACACGCAGGATCGGGCCGGACGCGGATGGCTCGGAACGTCCCGGCAAGTGCATCCCAGATCGTCAGCCGCCCCGCCATGCCGTCGCCGATACCCATGATTTCCTTCAATACCTCGTTCGCTTGCAGAGTGCCCATCACGCCTGTGACCGTTCCGAGCACGCCGGCGTCGCCACAACTCGTCTGCAGTTCCGGCGGCGGCGACTCCGGATACAGGCAACGGTAGCAGGGCAGTCCTGGACCAGGCCTGAACGTCGCAAGCTGCCCCTCGAACCGAAGCACAGCCGCCGACACCAGTGTCTTGCCGGCGGTCCAGCACGCATCGGCGAGCAGGAACCGCGCCGGGAAGTTGTCGGTGCCGTCACACACGATGTCATAGTCGTGGATGAGGCCAGCCACGTTAGCGGCATCTACAAGAAAGTCATGTACGGCGAGGCGGACAAGCGGGTTGATCGCAGACGCAGCCAGAGCCGCGGACGATGCCTTGCCTGAACCGATGCCAGCCGTGGTATGCGCCACCTGCCGCTGCAGGTTGGACAGCTCCACCTTGTCATGGTCGGCCAGGCCCAAAACGCCCACGCCCGCAGCTGCGAGGTATAGAGCCAGAGGAGATCCAAGTCCGCCCGCACCCACCACGAGCACGCGCGCGGCACGCAGTTTCGCCTGGCCTTCGCCACCCACTTCGTCGAGCAGGATGTGCCTGGAATACCTGCTGATTTCGTCTTCCGAAAAGATCTCGTCCATGCCTCCCAATCCCATTCCAAGCCACTTGCTTCAAGATCCGGCCCTGCTTCAAGACTTCCAAGCCGCAACCGTGCGCCCCGCAGAAACCATCAACATGGCTGACGATGGCGCGCTCGTGCTGTTTTCCGGCGGGCAGGACTCCACCACCTGCCTCGCCTGGGCCCTCGAACGCCATATGCGCGTCGAGACCATCGGCTTCGACTATGGCCAGCGGCACCGCGTCGAGCTGGCCTGCCGGGACCCGCTCCGCGCCGCCTTCGCTGAACGATATGGTCGCAGGCTGGGCATCGACCACATGGTCGATATCGCGGCCGGCATCGCTTCGCTCGGCGAGACGGCACTCACCGGCGAAACCGCGATCGCGATGGGGCAGGAGGGACTGCCCAACACCTTCGTGCCCGGTCGCAACCTGCTTTTTCTGACCTACGCAGCCGCGATCGCCTACCGCAGGGGCCTCAAACGCATTGTCGCGGGCATGTGCGAAACCGATTATTCCGGCTATCCGGACTGCCGCGACGACACGATCAAGGCCATGCAGCTCGCCCTCAACCTCGGCATGCAGCGCCGCTTCGTGCTGGAGACACCGCTGATGTGGATCGACAAGGCGGCTACCTGGGCCATGGCGGGCGATCTTGGCATCGTCGAGCTTGTCGTCGAGCAAACTCACACCTGCTACCTGGGTGACCGCACGCACCGCCACGACTGGGGATACGGGTGCGGAACCTGCCCCGCCTGCGAGTTGCGCGCCGCAGGTTTTCAGCACTGGAAAGCCTTGCGTCCGTGAGCCTGAACGTCTCGCCAGACAAGCATGGGAACCAGCAGGTCTTTGATGCAGCACGCCTGTATCGCCGGCCGGAACGACTCGCCTTGGCCATCGGCGCCCTCGTCATGCTCGGGATCGTCGCCGCCTCCGTTCTGATTGCCATCCGCACCGACAAGGATCTGGGCGACGCCGCCCGGTCACAGGCGATCCGCGCCATAACGGTCGACCTGCTCAACGAGGTGACCCAGGCTGAGACCGGCCAGCGCGGCTACCTGCTCACCGGCAAGACCGACTACCTCGCGCCCTACAACGAAGCGGTCGACAGGATACCGAAGCTCATTGCGCAACTTTCGGGCCTGATTCCCGACAATGCCCGGATCGCCGAGTGGCGCATCAGTATCGGCGACAAGCTGGCCGAGCTCGCCCAGACCCTGCAGCTCGCGCAATCCGGGCGGCGAACGGACGCGCTTGCAGTCGTGGATACCGACCGTGGCAAGCACGCGATGGATGCCGTCAAGAGCCTCTCCGAGCAGCTGGCCGCCCAGCAACGCGAGTCCCTGAAGCAGGACCTCGCCCGCAGCCAGCTCGGGGCGCGCATTCTCGTTGCCGTCGATACCTTCGCCTTCGTCATGCTGGCATTGCTGGTCCTGTTCGTGGGACGGGGCGCCGGCCGCAGCCTGCTGAGCCTCGCCGCGACCCAAGCCTCGCTGCGCGACGCGAACCTGGAACTCGCCGCCGGGCAACAGCGGCTGGAACAGGCTGTCCTCGAACGCACTGCTGACCTCACCGAGGCCAATGCCGAAATCCAGCGCTTCGCCTACATCGTCTCGCACGATCTGCGTGCACCGCTGCTGAACATCATAGGCTTCACCGCCGAACTCGAGGCCGCGACCGGCCGCCTGAACCGCTTCGTCAGCGAGAATCTTGGCGGTATCCAGGTGCCCGACGACGTGCGGGAGGCCAGCGAAGAGGACCTGCCCGAAGCCATCAGGTTCATCCAGACCAGCACCGCCAAGATGGACCGCCTGATCAGCGCCATCCTCCGCCTTTCCCGCGAAGGCCGTCGCGTGCTGATGCCTGAACCGATAGACATGGCAGCACTCATAGCAGGCGTTGCGGACAGCATGCGTCACCAGGCCGCTGAGAAAGGCGCCGAAATCACCATCGGCCAACTACCCCGCCTTTCGTCGGACCGCATCGCGCTCGAGCAGGTGTTCTCGAACCTGATCGAAAATGCCCTCAAATATGGCGTGCCGGGACGCGCGCCACGGATCCAGATCGAAGGCTCAAGGGAAG
This sequence comes from uncultured Buchnera sp., assembly GCA_964657355.1. GTDB lineage: Bacteria > Pseudomonadota > Alphaproteobacteria > Acetobacterales > Acetobacteraceae > BOG-908. The sequence goes on along the minus strand of CAZZVF010000126.1, from coordinate 4,585 downwards.
GCAGCTCCTTTTGCTATGTCGTGCAGGACAACGGCCGCGGCATCCAGGCCCGCGACATGGAGCGTGTCTTCGAACTCTTCCGCCGCGCCGGCCAACAGGATCAGGCAGGCGAAGGCATCGGACTGGCCCATGTCCGTACGCTGGTCAGACGTCTCGGCGGCACTATCGACTGCGCGTCCGTTTTCGGCGAAGGATCGGCCTTCACGGTGCGCTTGCCGCAATTGCCTTCCCCGCGTCTCAGCCACGGCATCTGAGGCGAACCTGCGGATCGGGGGACGATGCCGTCTACCCGTGCACCCATGCCGGCGAATGGAGTAGATGGATGAATGGCGTCCCTGTGACCATCCTGCTGGTCGAAGACGATCCGGGCCATGCGCGGTTGATCGAGAAAAACGTCCGCCGCGCGGGCGTGGTCAACGAAATCCGGCACGTTGATGACGGTACAAAGGCGTTGGAATACCTGTTCGGCAAAGGCGACGGCGCCCGGAGCGATCCCATGCTCGTGCTGCTCGATCTTAATCTACCCGACATGAGCGGCCTCGACATACTCGCGCGTATCAAGGCCGACGAACATCTTCGCCGGACCCCGGTCATCGTGCTAACGACAACCGATGACAAACTCGAGATACAACGCTGTTACGACCTCGGTTGTAATGTCTACATCACAAAGCCGGTGGAATATGAAGGCTTCGCGGCCGCTATCAGGCAGCTGGGCTTGTTCCTGACGGTGATGCAGGTGCCGGAGACGGCCTGAAGGAGACACAACGATGGAGGGTGGCGTCACGCTCGCGCGCATCCTGTACATCGATGACGACGTAGGCATCGCAAGGCTTGTCCAGCGCCATATGCAGCGCGCCGGATACAGCGTGCAGATCGCGCTCAGCGGTTCCGAAGGCGTGGCACTCGCAACCGCGGGGACGTTCGACGCAATCGGTCTCGACCACTACATGCCAGGCCAGGACGGCCTCGAGATCCTCGAGACCTTGCGGGCGCTACCGAATGCCCCGCCTGTCATCTTCGTGACCGGCGCAGAGGAGCCAAGGATCGCTGTGGCGGCACTCAAGAGCGGTGCCGCGGACTACGTGGTCAAAGACGTGCATGGCACATTCATCGACCTGCTGACGGCAAGCGTCGCCCAGGAAATCACCCGCGCCAGGCTGCAACGGGAGCGGGACGAAGCCGAGCGCGAAGTGCGCGAGAGCCGCGACCGCCTGGAAGTCCTGGCCGCGCGTCAGGCGTTGCTGCTGCGCGAGGTCAATCACCGCGTTGCAAACAGCCTGCAGCTGATCAGCGCGCTCATCGATATGCAGGCTCGCCGAGTACCCGATGGCGATGCCCGCGCCATGCTCCGCCAGGCCGCCGAACGCGTGGAAGCCGTGACGATGGTGCACCGCCGCCTCTACACCAACGATGATGTTGCCTTCGTCGATATGGACGCCTACCTGACCGGCCTGATCGATGAATTGTCCCGCGCCATGAAGGACGGCGATGCCAGCGCCTGCGAAATCGTGCTCCAGTCCGACAACGTCCGCGTCGAGACCGACAAGGCCGTTTCCATCGGCCTGATCGTGAACGAGCTGGTCACGAACGCTGTGAAATATGCCTATCCGGCCCCGGACTGCGGCCAGATCCGCCTGTTCCTGACACATGCCACAGGCGGCCAAGGTGTCCGACTTGTCGTCGAGGATGACGGCGTCGGCTACCCCGAGGATGACGCCCAGCCGAAAGGCAGCGGGCTAGGCTCTCTGATCGTGAACTCGATGGCGCGCTCATTGGCGGCGACCGTCGAGCTCGACCGCACGCACCGGCCCGGGACCCGTTTCATCGTTCTGCTGGCCATTTGACCGCCACCCCGCCCAGCGTCACGCCGCTTGCCCTGGCGCAGGCGCTGCTGCGCTGCCCCAGCGTCACGCCCGAAGACTGTGGAAGTCAGCAGATCCTGGCCGGCGCACTCGCCTCAATCGGCTTCACTGTCTGGCGGCTTCCTTTCGGCACGACGCCAAATCTGTTTGCGCGCCGCGGCACCACATCGCCGCATCTCTGCTTTGCCGGTCACACGGATGTGGTGCCGCCAGGGGACGGCTGGTCTCATGCCCCGTTCGGAAGCGAGGTCCACGACGGCGTACTCTATGGACGAGGCGCCTGCGACATGAAGGGCGCGATCGCGGCCTTTGTCGCCGCCTGCGCCAGCCCTCACGCCAATGATCACAGCGGGGCGCCGGCAAACGGCTCGCTCAGCCTGCTCATCACCGGCGACGAGGAAGGTCCCGCCACCGATGGCACCGTCCGGGTGCTCGAATGGATGGCCGAGAACGGCCAGGTGCCCGACATGTGCCTGGTCGGCGAGCCCACTAACCCGCATAGCCTGGGCGACATGGTCAAGATCGGCCGACGGGGCAGCCTCAACGCGCTCATCACCGTGCATGGCACCCAGGGCCATGCCGCCTACCCGCATCGCGCCGACAACCCGGTGCACCGGCTGGTGGCAGCCCTTGCCGAACTCCAGGAGCATGGCCTCGACACCGGAACACAATGGTTCGAGCCGTCCAGCCTGCAGATAACCTCCATCGACGTTGGCAATCCCGCGACCAACCTGATCCCCGCCGAAGCGACGGCAAAGCTCAACATCCGTTTCAACGACGCCCACACGGGCGCCAAGCTCACCCACTGGCTACGCGGCGTGGTCGCCCGGCATGCGCCGCGCAGCAGCGTGGCCGTCACGGTCGGCGGTGAAGCGTTCCTCACGGTGCCGGGCGATTTCACGACCCGCCTCTGCGGAGCGATCGCCCGCGTAACCGGCGTGCACCCAAAGCTCGACACGGGCGGTGGCACCTCCGACGCCCGTTTCATCGCTCGCTACGCACCCGTCGCCGAATTCGGCCTCGTCGGCGCCTCGATGCACAAGACCGACGAGCACGTGAGCCTGCTGGACTTGGAGCGCCTGAGCGCGATCTATGGCGAGATCATCCGAGAGTTCCTGTCTTGAAGCCTGCCTTCCTAGATAAGCTTGCCGCATTACGGCCAGGCGCCAAAAAGCCGGCACCCGGCCCCTCCGGCTCGGGTTCAAACGAGCCCTCGGGCAAGCCTCCCCGCGGACGGATGGCCCTCGGACTCCTGCTCATCGGCACCGGCCGCATCTCCGGCTTCGCGCAGTTCGGCACCTCCGGCGAGGCCTTTCTCGCGAGCTTGGCTCCCTTGGTCGGCATCCTCATCGTGCTGTGCGGCCTGGTCGCATGGAGCGGTCGTCCGATGGTGGGCCTCACCTTTTTCCTTTTCGCATTGTGCGACCTGCTGGCACCCGCGATCATTGCCGACCTGTTCTGCCGGCTGTGGAACAGGCGCGAGCGCTGGGGCCTACACGCCAACATCCTCAACTGCTCGCAGTGGCTGATCTTCGCGGTGTTGCTGCTGTTGCTGCCGCTGGGAAGCGTTGCGATCGCAGCGGGAATGCCGGCTCCCAGTGCCGCAGAACTCGTCCTGCTCGCGCTGTGCGGCTACATCATGTGGTTCCACTGGTTCGCAGCGCGCCACGCGTTGATGCTCTCGCCGGTCAAGGCGCTGCTCGTCATGATGGGCATCGTGTTCGGCACCGGCCTGCTGCTGCAGGCGCCAGTCTATGCGGGGCTGCTCACCGGCCTGCAGCCAATACCCGTGCTCTCGGGCACCAACCCGTCCGGCGATACCTCCCCCGCCACGCCGGACGACACAAACGGGTCCTCCCTGTAGCGCACCGCCATCAGGCACAAGCCGTCCGGCGGCGCGGTCGGCCCTGCGGCACCACGATCCTTCAGCGCCAGCACGCGGCCCAAATCCGCCGGCGCCCACCGCCCTTCACCGACCAGCTTTAGCGACCCGACCATATTGCGTACCTGATGGTGCAGAAAGCTGCGCGCCTCGGCCGCGATCATCACAATCTCGCCGTCGCGCCAGACATCCAGCCGGTCGAGAGTGCGCAGTGGACCGCTCGCCTGGCAGGACGACGCCCTGAACGACGTGAAGTCGTGCCGTCCGAGCAACATCGCCGCACCCTCCGCCATGGCCCGCTCATCGAGCGGCTTCGCCAGATGCCATACCTGCCGCGCCAGGAGCGCTGCTCGCGCGGGGCGGTTTAGAATACGATAGCGGTACGAGCGCCCGATTGCCGAAAAACGCGCATTCCAGTCGCGCCCGACCCTGGCAGCCCGCAGGACCGACACCGGATGCGGCTTCATGTGGTAGTTCAGCGCCGCAACCAGCTTCTCGCCCGTCATGGGGCGCGCGAGATCGATATGCGCCACCTGGGCCGCCGCATGAACCCCCGTATCCGTGCGGCCAGCCACGGTGCTTACCACGCGGCGCCCATCGAGCCGGGCCGCCGCATGCTCCAGCACCGACTGCACCGATGGCCCGTCGATCTGATATTGCCAGCCGACGAACGGGCTGCCGTCGTACTCGATTTCGAGTGCCCAACGGGTCACTGCGCGATCGGGAGCCGCATCGCTCACGTGGCAGGCCCCCACTCGCTCCAGCCGACACCACGCAGGAACGCCGTGCCATCCACCGCCGGCTTGCCCGATCGCTGCACCCGGAGCAGGCGCAGCACGCC
>CAZZVF010000125.1:0-8190 GCA_964657355.1 uncultured Buchnera sp. | reverse complement strand
GTTGAACGCGCTCCGATACGCCCGGCCGATTGGTGTGCGCGCAGTCGAGACAATGACGGCTTCACGCATGGGTGTTTTCCTCCTGGATCAGGCGCATTTCCGCGCGTGTTGTTGTGTCGCGGGCCCTGCAGCGACTTATCGGGGATCTTGGACCAATGGACCGCCCCTTGCGAGCCTCGCGGTCCTGGACCAGCAAGGGCGGTTTTGCCATAATCGGAGTGTCGGGTGTCCACCCTAAGCCTGTCAACGCACCGCTTCACCGTCTTGTGCCGAAAGGTCAGGACACGCGCCAGGACGTGCCATGATTAGTGCAAAAGCCAGCACGCGGGACAGGATTCTGGAAGCCTGTCGCGTGCTGTTCAACGAACGCGGTCCGAACGATGTTACCACGGCGGAGATCGCTCAGGTCGTCGGCATCAGCGAAGGCAACCTGCACTACCATTTCAGGCGGAAGGAACAGATTGTCGTAGCGCTCTTCGAAATGTTCGAGACGGCTCTGGATCGTGTCGCTGAACCCGACGGCGAAATCGAGCGGCGGCCGGATCCACAGCGTGTGTATCTTGCGGGCTGGTTCAACCTGATGTGGGAGTGGCGCTTCCTCTACGCCGCGAACGTCTACCGCCTCGCCCCCACGCTGCAGCCGCGCCTGAAGCACATAACCGATATGGGTCAGGGCCACGTGCGGCGCGTGCTGCAGCAGCTCGTGCAGCGCGGGAAACTCGCCGCTGGCGAGGCGGACATCGAAAAGCTGGTTGTGAATGCCTGGATCGTCTCGAGTTACTGGATCGATTACCTGCGCTCCCGGCAAGGCGTCGAACTCGTCACGCGCGACCATCTGCGATGGGGTTTCGCGCAGGTGGAGGCGCTGTTCACACCCTACGCGATGCCGTCTCGCCAGGAGCAGATTGACCCGGTCATCAAGGCCGTTGCCGCCGGCTATCGCTGATCGATTCGGAATAGGCCAGGGGTCCGCCGCAGGGTAAGACTACGCGTAAGCCGGGAATCGGCAACCCTGGAGAGAACGTCCGGCATGACTGAACTGATCGAAATGCGGCCACAGCACGTCGTCGATGCTGCGGCCCTGGGCGCCTTTCTGCACGCAAAGCTGCCGGAGCTGTCGCTTCCAATCGGCATTCGGCAATTTCAGGGTGGCCAGTCGAATCCGACCTATCTCCTGACCGATGCTGCAGGGCGGCGCTACGTTCTTCGCAAGAAGCCACCCGGCACAATCCTTCCGTCTGCGCATGCGGTGGAACGGGAATATGCCGCTATGCGCGCGCTGCGCGATACTGCGGCGCCGGTGCCCGATGTTCGCCTGCTCTGCGAGGATCCTGCCATCATCGGCACGCCGTTCTACATCATGGATTACATCGACGGCCGCGTGCTGACCGACATTCGGCTTGCGGCAATTCCGCGCGGCGAGCGAACCGCTTATTATTTCGCGATGATCGACGGGCTTGCCGCTTTGCACAGCGTCGACTGGCGCAAGGCCGGCCTTGAAGGTTTCGGCAGGCCCGAGGCTTACGTGTCCCGGCAGATCGGCCGCTGGACGAAGCAATACCTGGCATCGGATCCGGAGCCGAATGCCGCCATGGAAGCGCTGATCGCGTGGCTGCCGGCGAATGTCCCGGGCGATGAGCAAGCGACGATCGCGCATGGCGACTACCGGCTGGGTAACCTCATGTTCGCCAACGATGAGCCACGGCTGCTTGCGATCCTGGACTGGGAATTATCCACCATCGGCAATCCGCTTTCGGATCTTGCTTACCTCTGCTCATTCTTTCGCCTGCCGCAGGAGGGCGATCCGTTTCGCGGGCTGGGCGGCGCGGATCTGAAGTCGCTCGGCATTCCCGACGAGGGTGAAATGCTCGAGCGTTACTGCGAGCGGGTCGGCCGTTCCGTGCCGGCACAGGAATGGCCGTTCTATCTGGCATTCTCGCTGTTCCGCTCGGCCGCCATCGGGCAGGGCGTGTACGACCGGTCGCGGCGCGGCAATGCGGCGGATGCCCGCGCGCATCTGTATCTCGGCATGATGCGGGAATGCGCGCGCATCGGCTGGTCGATCGCTCAGGGCGACTGATTGGCGGTTGGTAATTAGAGCATCATCCGACCAGATGGGATCACCCATCGGATAAAGATGCTGGTTGAAACAAAGCGCTAGAGCATTCGCGGCCAGCGCTCCGGTTCAACAAGGTCGGGAAATGCTCTCGCGGCGACAGGAGTTCACCGGGCAAGAAAAAGGCCCGCCATCGTGAAATGGCGAGCCGAATTCAGGGTAGGCAGCGGCGGTTGTTCCGCCGTCGTGTTATCTCCGTCCGGCGCGGCGCAGGGCCTCTGCCGTGAAGTCGTCCGGGGACAGCGATGTGCGCATATAGCTCGGCGCCTGGCTCTCCTGGTTATGCATTCCCTGCACCAGGTAACGGTGCTGGATGAGGTCCAAGAACTCGTATCCATCTGCGCCGAGCAGCGGGATCTCCGGCGCTTCCTGAATGAAGGCAAGTGCGGTGCGCCACAACTGGCCGCGCGAGTCGTAACGGTCGGAAACCGCAATCTGCCAGCTATCCTCGTCAGCATAGAACGTACGACGTGCATAGACGTGGCGGAAGCCTGATTTCAACGTTCCCTCGATCACCCACACGCGATGCAGCTCGAAGCGGATGAGGTCCGGGTTCACCGCCTGCGGCTTCACGATGTCGCTGTACCTGATCTTCGGATCCTGGAACTTGTAGGTATTGTAAGGAATGTAGACTTCCTTGCGGCCCACCAGTTTCCAGTCATAGCGGTCGATCGCACCGTTGTACATGTCGTAGTCGTCGACCGTTTCTAGGCCATCGGTGTTCTGCACCGGCGTGTCATAATTGATTTCCGGAGCGCGGCGCACGCGGCGCTCGCCCGGGTTGTAGGTCCACGCTTCACGCGGCTGCTCGAACGGATCCTGATGGCTGATGACGAGCGTCAGCTGCCCGGCGATGCGTGGCGGCTCCAGAATTTCCTGCCAGAAAAGGCTGTCCCACTTCGACGGATTGGTCATGCCCGGCAGGTTGTACGGAAACATGATCTGCTCGTGCCATTTGGTAAGCGTGTAGTCACCGTTCGGCGTGGTGATCGCGTTTGCCACGGTGCGTACGATCTGCGGGCCGCGCCAGCGGATGATGTGGTTCCACACAGCCTCGTTGCCGTTATGCGGGATCGGGAACGGCACGGATAGCTGCGCGCCGACGACGTCGAGGCCGTTGGCGGAGAGATGAGCGCGCGACGCATTGGCGATCGCGTTGTCATAAATGTATTGCGGCGCCGCGAACGTGCGATGGGTCGGATAGACATCGACGTGGTAGCCGGGAAGAGTCTTGATCATCGCGACCGTACCGTCGGCGAGCTTGCTCGCGTAACGGTCGACATTCTGGGCAGTTATCGAGAATAGCGGCTTCTCGGACGCGAACGGATCGGGGCGCGTTCCACCGGGCACGTAGCCGGGGGCGGGCGACGTCATGCCGCCTACCCAGGCCGGGATCGTGCCGTCAGCGTTGCCCGCCTTGATCGCACCCATCGGCGTGAGCGAATGCCCTAGGTCGGCAGGTGTCTGTGCGCTTGCGGAAGGTGTGACGAAATTGGCCGCGGCCAAAATCGTCGCCGCCAGCAGTAGCTGCTTCATGGTATCTCCACCTTAATATCGCGCGGCGCGTTCCGCCGTCGCCTTTCCCCTAAGCACTGGCATCTAAGCAAGCGGCACCTAGGGTGTCCACCCTGCAACTACCGCAAACGGCAACTTGCGTAGGCGTGATGAGCAGGACACGAGATCGTGAGTGTGCCAGAGGTTCTGCCCGCGCCCGCTCGGAAGGTTACGGCGGCTGGCGCCCCACACCTTACCTGGATCTTGCTTGGAAGCTGCGCCAGCATTCCAGCCGATTATGGACTGGCAGCCGCGCGGGGGGTGATTGGAGGCAAGGACTGCGCCGGCCCGATCCCCGCAGCGCGCGTGCTGCTAATGTGATTATGTGTAATCCGGAGGCGGTTGCCGAGGTCCAGGCCGCACGACCGTAGCAAGCCGGCGTACTACCGACAGTACCTCAGCCTGTTGGCTAGCGAGGCTGCTTCCCAGCAAGCTGCCGCTATTCTCGCCCCATATGATCCATAAAGGCTAATTTAACTATTCACCGTTAGGGTATCCAGAGCCGCCGCATCGCTGCATCCGGAGATCTCCGTGTCAGACTTGTTTTCCCGACTTAGCATCCGAACCAAGCTGATCTCCGGACTCGGTGTGTTCCTGGTATCAATAATGGCCCTGGGCCTTTTCACGATGCAACGCATGTCGACCATGAACGACGCGTCGAACGTCGTCACAGGTAATTACTTTCCGGGCCTAGTAGCAACAACAAAGATGATGTCTTCGATATTAGAATTGCGCATCAAAGAAAACCAACTTCTACTTCTGAAGAATGGAGAGACTGCGCAGGAAACTCAGAAGGAGCTAACCGCGGTCATCGATCAGTACGCCTTGGAACGGAAAGGCTATGATAAACTCATTGACGAAGGCGAAGAGACCAATCTTTTCAAGAAAATTGATGAGGTTTGGCTGCGGTATCTGGCGATGCACGATCAGATGGTCGCTGCTCTTGTGAAGGGTGACAAAGGTCAGGCTGATGCTCTCTTGACATCTGTCATGTTGGCCCCGTTCGGCCGATTGACCGAGCTGTTCAACAAAGACGTTGAGTACAACGCGTCTCAGGGCTCGAAGGCGTCTGACGGTATAACAAGTCTCTTTCAAAGCACAAAAACAGCTACCGAAGTCGCAGTCGGGTTGGCAGCGCTGGCTGCGGTGGTTATTGGGTTCGGGTTAATACGCGGCATTTCCACGCCCCTCACAAAAATCACGGCTGCGATGCGGCGACTGGCGGAGCGGGATATGGCGACGGAGATTCCCGGAGTCGGCCGGGGCGACGAAATCGGCGGGATGGCAGAAGCTGTCCAGGTTTTCAAGGACAACATGATCCGCGCGGATCAGCTGACAGTTGAGCAGGAAACATCGAAGGTAACGGCTGCCGCTGGGCAGAAAGCGGCGATGAACCGGACCGCTGACGCGTTCGAGGCGAAAGTCGGCTCTCTGGTGTCAATGCTGTCGGCGGGTGCGACGGAGCTACAGGCCACGGCGCAGTCAATGTCCGCCACGGCAACGCAAACAAACCATCAGGCGACGACAGTAGCTGCCGCCGCGGAAGAAGCGAGCGCTGGAGTGCAGACCGTCTCTGCAGCGGCCGAGGAACTGGCGGCCTCGATCCTTGAGATCAGCCGGCAGGTGGCTGAGGCGGCAAAGATTACCGGGAAGGTGGTTGAGGATACACGGCGGACCGACACCATTGTGCGTGCCCTAGCCGACGGCGCGCAGAAGATTGGCGATGTTGTGCAACTCATCGCGGGTATTGCGGCGCAGACCAATCTCTTAGCGCTAAACGCGACCATCGAAGCCGCGCGGGCAGGCGATGCAGGCAAAGGCTTTGCCGTGGTCGCTAGCGAGGTCAAAAGCCTGGCGACGCAAACTGCGAAAGCGACCGAGGAAATCGGCGCCCAGATCAGGCAGATTCAGGATGCGACCGGAGAGGCTGTGCAGGCCATCAAAGCAATCGGTGCGACGATCGAGGAAGTGAATGTGATTGCCTCGAACATCGCCGCCGCTGTCGAGGAGCAAGGAACCGCAACAGCAGAGATCGCCCGCAACGTCCAGCAGACCGCGGCGAGTACGCAAGAGGTAACCACCACCATAACTGGGGTTAGCCAGGCCGCCAATGACACAGGTGCCGCAGCGGGACAGGTTCTAGGTGCTGCGAGCGGTCTTTCGCAACAGGCAGAACAGCTCACCAACGAGGTCAATGATTTCGTTGCCGGGGTACGCGCAGCCTAAAAGCTATTTTTGCTACCTTGGAGTTGGCACCATCGCAGTGGAAGCAACGGCAACTTCTAGAGAAACACCGAACCACGCATGGCAATTTATGTGAGCACGAATCTTCCAGGCGCTCTTGAGCCTGGCACCACAGAAGTCGAACGGCGTCGTTTAGGTCGGGCTGACAGCGTAAGTGGCAATCTATTGCCGCTTCTGCGAAGTGAGCCAGATGCAGCTTTTGTCGAAGCTCGATCACTCCCGACGGTGCACGAGAGACCTCCGTTGGATCGGATGCAAAAGACTTGCGCAGCATGTCGGAGACCTAACACCGTCCCTGCTCTCAGCATGGCGTTCCAGCCGATCGTCGATCTGCAAGAGAAGCGGATCGACGCCTACGAGGCGCTTGTGCGCGGCGTGAACGGTGAGGGGGCCGCGGAAATGCTGAAACTGGCCACGGGTGACAATCTCTACGCGTTCGATCAGGCTTGTCGGGTCAAGGCGATCGAACTGGCGGCCGGCCTCGGCATCGACCGCAACCTTAACATCAATTTCCTCCCCAATGCCGTCTATGAGCCACGCGCTTGTATCCAGGCCACGCTTGACGCGGCGGCACGAACGGGATTCGACCCGCGCCGTCTGACGTTTGAGATCGTTGAAACGGAGTGGATCTCTGACACCCCTCACCTACTCAATATTATCAAAGAATATCGTAAGATGGGGTTCAGGGTGGCATTAGACGATTTCGGAACGGGCCATTCGGGCTTGGCTAGGCTCGCGACCCTGCGACCGGACGTCATCAAAGTGGATCGCTGCCTCATACAGGATTGCGATCACGATCACACCCGGCTGGCGATCGTGGCCAGCCTCATCGCCCTGGGTGCGCAAATCGAGGTCAAGGTTGTCGTGGAGGGGGTAGAGCGTCGTGGCGAGGTTGAGGCTCTCAGAAGCGCCGGCGCTCGTTTTATGCAGGGCTTTTATTTTGCCAAGCCAGCATTCGAAATGCTCGCTCGTGAAACCGGCATCAACGGCCTCAACCAAGAATGATAAGTTACGGCGGCCGCAACCGATTAGTGCAAAGCGTGCTGTCAGCACTATACCAAGTCTCTGAAGTCGGGACTCTCGAGGGGAGTCCCGAAACGGCTGGCATCTGATTCAACACGGCAATCGGTAGGACTTTGCCGTGCCTATTGCGCTGCGGGATGACTTTGATGCTGCGACGCTGCGGTTCCTGGCCAAACGGTCGAAGGATGGTCCGCAGGCGCGTCGCTAGCTGGCGTTGGCGGCGATCTATGATGGCGCCACGCGAACTCAGTCAGCCGCGATCGGCAGCGTCACCGTGCAAATCGTGTGGGACTGGGTGCTGAAGTTCAATGCTGAAGGCCCAGCCGGCTTGTTCGACCTCAAGCCACCGGGCCAACCCTCGCTTTTGACCGACACGCATCGTGCGGCACTGAAAGCAATTCTTGAAAGCGGCCTGTCCCGGCTGTCCATGGCGTGGTCCGGTGGCGCATCGTGGATCTTTGCCAATGCATTTGGGAGGAGTTCCGGATCAGCATCGCCAAGCAGACGCTGAGCAGGGTGCTGCGCGCCATGGGCTATCGCAAGCTCACGGCGCGGCCGCGTCATCATGCTCAAGGCGCGGGTGCCATCGAGCATTTTCAAAAAGTCTCCCTGCCCGTATGGACGAGATCGCGCGTCAGAAAGGCATCGAGCCCGACGCCATAGAAATCGGGTTTGCAGACGAAGCTCGAATTGGCCAGAAGAACAAGATCACGCGTCGCTGGGCACGACGCGGGACTCGCCCCGCCGCACCCAAAGACCAACGAACAGCGTCGACCTACATCTTTGGCGCAATTCGCCCGGTGGAAGGCAAGGCAGCCAGTTTAATCCTGCCCCGGTGCCACACCCAGGCGATGAACCTGCATCTGGCCGAGATCGTCGCCGCTCGCGTAGCACCGGGACGACACGCGGCACTGTTGATGGACCAGGCCGGCTGGCACACGTCGCGACACCTCGACGTGCCTCCGAACATCAAGCTGGTGCCATTGCCGCCGAAATGTCCCGAGCTCAATCCAGTCGAAAACGTCTGGCAATTCATGCCCGACAACTGGCTCTCGAACCGCAAGTTCCGCTGCTACGACAATATCGTCGACCATTGCTGCGAAGCCTGGAACAAACTCACCGACCAACCATGGCGCATCATGTCCATCGGATTGCGGGATTGGGCGCAGAGGTTCTGATCAGTGAGTCTTGATACTACGCATTTCTCATAAGCGCTTCTGCGTGTTTGAGCATGTATCCGATGAAGGCGATGA
>CAZZVF010000124.1:0-8226 GCA_964657355.1 uncultured Buchnera sp. | reverse complement strand
CTGCACCGCCCAGCTCTTGCCGCCGACGCCGTGGCCGACACTCTCGCTCGCCATGGCGGAATCGATGATGTGGATGCCGTGATGCGACGGCAAGGAGTAGGCGACGCGCGTCTGTGACGAGACCAGCGTATGTGCCGACGCAAGCCGCACGGAAGCATGCGAAGGCCCGGGTTGTGCGCCGGCGCCGCGCATCGGGCTGAACTGCAGGCGGTTCATCTGCGATTCCGGCACCTCGGCCACTTCCACCGGCATCTGCGCCGAAGCGGGCACGTGCCCGACACCGCGCCGCCCGTTGGCGGAGGCGAAACGCGTCAGCACCTCATGCCCACGCCGGCCGCGCGAGGCGATGGCATAGTTGGCGTGGCGCACGACATAACGCGGACCGGCGGGAATATCGATCGGGATCTGGTTGACCGCGTATTGCTCGGCCGGCGAGCGTGCCTGTGGCCAGATGCCCTGGATGGCGGGCCCGATCATGGCTACGTAGCGCCGCGTCTCCGTCGGCAGCGGACGGTTATGCGTGAGGTAATCCTCCAGCCGGGCCGGGCCGCCATTATAAGCGGCGAGGAAGCCGGGGCTGCCGAAGGCATCGTACATCTCGCGCAGATAGGCGGTGCCGGCGAGGATGTTGTTGTGCGGATCGTAGGCGTCGTCGCCCAGGCTGTAGCGGGCGCGGACCTCGTCGTACGTCTCGGGCATGAGCTGCATCAGGCCCATGGCACCAACCGGCGAGGTGATCAGCTCGCCGTTGGCGCGGAATTCGTGTGCGCCCGACTCCACGCGCATGACTTCGCGCACCCAGCGCTCCGGCACGTCGAACTTGTTGGAGGCTTCGGTAATGTACGGTCCCCACGGGTCGTCCGGCGGGCCGGGAGGCGCGTAGGACGGCTTGGCCTTGGCGAGATAGGTGGCGGCTTCTTGCGTCGCGGTCATCGGCGGCGCGTGGCCGGCGCAGGCGGACAGAAGTGCCGCGCCGGAGAGAAAGAACAACGCGCGACCGGCGGCCATCCGGTTGGCAGGAAGCGGCCCGAAGCTGAGGTGCCGGCGGAACCGGAGCGGGGCAGGCCGCAAGGAGGCAGGAGCTTCGTTGGGTGAACTCATACGTGGCACGGCCCCGCCTGTTTCTGCATTAGGTCAAGTTTTTGCACAGCCGGATCGGGGCATAGTGAGTGCAATAGCACCCAGTTCCTCGACTCACATCTGAACAATGCGACCTAAGGCATTAACGGATCGCGAATTGGGGAGCAAGAAAGTAATGCGACCCCTGTTTGGGCCGCGCCACTCCGCGCCGCCGGTGTTTCCCGCAGGGCACCGTCGTCAGTGCACCGGTTGCGGGAGGCCAGCAATTCAGGTACCGCCCAACCGCCATGGACGCCACCCTGGAAACAGCGATTCCGCATCTGCCGACATCGACGCTCGATGTCACTGCAGACCTGTCAAATGCCACCCGTCAATGGTTGGCGTGGCAGGACGTGACGGATGGCGCGAAGCTGTGGCGCCTCGGCCTCATGCTCGGCTGGCTCGACATCAAGCTGAAATACCGCGGATCGCTGCTCGGCCCGTTCTGGCTGACCATTTCAACCGGCGTGATGGTGGCGGCCATGGGCGGGCTTTACGGCGCCCTGTTCCACATGGACCTGAAAACATACCTGCCGTTCCTGGCCCTCTCGCTCGTCACCTGGAACGCCATCAGCGGCCATGTCTCCGATGCCTGCACCACCTTCGTGCAGTCCGAAAGCCTGATCCGGTCGCTCCGGATGCCGTTCTTCGTGCACGCGCTACGCGCCGTCGTCCGCACCGTCATCTCGTTTCTGCACAACGTGCCCGTCATCATCGCGGTGTTCGCCGTGTTCTCGGTCTGGCCCGGCATGATTGGATTTCAGGCCATCCCCGGCCTGGTGCTGTGGGCCGTCGACGCCTTTGCCGTGTGCCTGCTGCTCGGTGCGTTCTGCGCCCGCTTCCGCGACATTCCGCCGATCGTCGGCAGCATCATGCAGATCGCCTTCTTCGTCACCCCTGTTGTGTGGCGCGCGGACCAGCTCGGCGAACGCGGCTGGTGGCTGCCGCTCAACCCGTTCGACGCGATCCTGGAAATCGTCCGCGGGCCGCTGCTGGGCCATGCCGCCTCGACGCAAATCTGGCTGATCGCCCTCGGTGACAGCCTGGTATTCATCGCCGTCTCCTGGCTGTTCTTCGCCAGGGTGCGCGCGCGCCTCGCATACTGGATGTAAGCCGGTGGCCGAAATTCACGTCGAAGGCGTCAGCGTCGATTTTCCGCTGTATCATGGCAGCGCGCGCAGCCTGAAGAAAACCGTGTTCGCAGCGGCGTCCGGCCGGCTCGGCGAGGATGGGAAACAGCGTGTCGTCGTGCAGGCGCTGCGTGACATCGACATCACTCTGCGCAGCGGCGACCGGCTCGGCCTCATCGGCACCAACGGCGCCGGCAAAACCACGTTGTTGCGCACCATCGCCGGCATCTACGAGCCGACGGTCGGCCACGTCCGGGTCCAGGGCAGCCTGAACGCATTGCTCGACCCGCAGCTCGGCATGAATCTCGATCTCACCGGGCGCGAGAACATCATGCTGCGCGGCCTCTACAACGGCTTCAGCAAGCGCCAGATCGCGCGCCTCGAGGAGGACGTGCAGGACTTCGCCGAACTCGGCGAGTTCCTCGATCTTCCCGTGCGGTTCTACAGCTCCGGCATGGTGGTCCGCCTCGGCTTCGCGCTCGCCACCGCGATCCGCCCGCAGGTGCTGCTGATGGACGAGTGGTTCCTCGCCGGCGATGCCAACTTCATGGCCAAGGCACGCGCACGGCTCGAGAACATCGTCATGGGCGCCGAAATCCTCGTGCTGTCCTCGCACATGACGGACGCCGTGCTGGAATGGTGCACACGGGTGATCTGGATGCACCACGGCCGCATCCGCGAGGACGGCCCGGCGCAGGAAGTGCTCGACAGCTACCTTGGGCGCACCCTGCCAACAGCCGCGGCACTCGAGGCGGCGGCGGGGCCCGTGGCGTAAAGGGAAGGCCTTCTTTTCTGGAGAAAAGAAGCAAAAGACTCTTGAAATGCTGTCGCGGATTTCTCCGGCAGCGTATCCCATTATAAAAAAGTTCTTTGGTTCTTTGTTTCCAACAAAGAACGACTTGCCTCGCCCTTGCAGCAACAGGAGGAAGGCCGAAGCCCTCCTCCCTGTCGCGGTATTTACTGCGCGACGAACGCGTCGATCAGCGCCGGCACGTTCGGCGTGCCGAGGCTTCTTCGAGCCGGCGCCGGCAGGATTAATGAACCTATGGTTGAACTTCGCGCCTCGAATTACTCTTGGTGTCAGCCGCGGAGTATCGCCGCCGCCTCGAGCGCGAAATAGGTCAGCACGCCGGCGGCTCCGGCGCGCTTGAAGCCGAGCAGGCTTTCCATGATGCCGCGCTCGCGTTCGAGCCAGCCGCGTTCCATCGCGGCGACCATCATCGCGTATTCGCCGGACACCTGGTACACGAAAGTCGGCACGTGGAAGCGTTCGTGCACGCGCCGCACGATGTCGAGATACGGCATGCCCGGTTTGACCATGACCATGTCAGCACCTTCGGCGAGATCGAGCGCCACTTCGCGCAACGCCTCGTCGGTGTTGGCCGGATCCATCTGGTAGGTTTTCTTGTCACCGCCCCCGGCCGGGCTCTTCAGCGATCCGGCCGAGCCCAACGCATCACGAAACGGGCCGTAGAACGCGCTCGCGTATTTCGCGGCATAACTCATGATGCGCGTGTCGACCAGGCCCGCGCCGTCGAGGGCCCCGCGGATGGCGCCGACCCGGCCGTCCATCATGTCGGACGGTGCGATGACGTCGATGCCCGCCTGTGCCTGGATCACCGCCTGCCGCGTCAGCATGGCGAGGGTGTCGTCATTGTGCACGTAGCCGCGGCGGATGACGCCGTCATGGCCGTGGTCGGTGTACGGATCGAGCGCCACGTCGCCGATAAGGCCGAGCTCCGGAAACTCCTGTTTCAGCAACCTTGCAGCTGAACACATCTGGTTCTGCTCGTTGCCGGATTCGGTGCCCTCGGCGTTCTTTTTCTCGGCCGGTGTCGCGGGGAACAACGCGATGGCCGGAATGCCGGCGCGCACCGCCCGTTCCGCATGCGCCGCGAGCCGGTCGAGCGACACGCGGTCGACGCCCGGCATCGATGCCACCGGCACGATCCGGCCCTCACCCTCGACGATGAAGATGGGCCAGATCAGGTCGGCGGTGGACAGTGCGTGCTCCGCCACCAGCCGGCGTGTCCATGCATCGCGCCGTAGCCGCCGCGGGCGCGTGGCGGGAAAGGCCCCGGAACTCATCGGCTGCCGCTCAGCGACGGGACGCGCGCAGGTGGCTGTGGAACTGGCTGTAGCCGAAATAGACCACGAGCCCGATGGTCAGCCACACGGCGAGCATTTCCCACGTCAGCAGCGGCAACGCGGCCATCATGCCGCCGCACACGAGAATGCCCGCGACCGGCACGAACGGCACCCAGGGTGCGCGGAACACGCGCTGGCGCGAGGGATCGGTGCGGCGCAGCACCAACACGCCGAGACACACGATGACAAAGGCGAGCAGCGTGCCCATCGACGTGATCTCGCCGAGTTCCTTGATCGGCAGCAGGCCGCCCATCACGCCGGTGAACACCATGAACAGGATGTTCGACATCCAGGGCGTGCGGAAGGTCGGGTGCACGGCGGAGAATACCGGCGGCAGCAGCCCGTCGCGCGACATCGAGTAGAACACACGGCTTTGTCCGAGCAGCATGACCAGGATGACGCTGGTGAGCCCGGCGATGGCGCCGAGATTGACCAGCGAGCGCAGGATCGGGAACGGCGTCTGGCCGATCGCGTCGGCCACCGGTGCGGCGCTGCCGAGCGACGTGTAGGGCAGCAGGCCGGTCAGCACGAGCGCGAAGGCGATGTACAACACGGTGCAGATCGCGAGCGACCCCATCATGCCGATCGGCATGTCGCGACCCGGATTCTTGGTTTCCTGTGCCGCCGTCGAGACCGCATCGAAACCGATATACGCGAAGAAAACCGTGCTGGCGCCGCGCGCGACACCCGACCATCCGAAACTGCCGAACGTGCCGGTATTGGGCGGGATGAACGGATGCCAGTTGGCCGGCTTCACGTAGAACGCGCCGACCACGATCACCACCAGCACGACGACGACCTTCAGCGCCACGATGGCGTTGTTCACGCTCGCCGATTCGGAAATACCGCGGATCAGCACGAGGGATGCCAGGACGATGATGAGCACGGCGGGAAGATTGATCAGCCCCGGATTCGCGTCGAACGGGGAGGCGGTCAGCGCATGGGGCAAGGCGACCCCCCAGCCGCCGAGCAGCTTGGCGACATAGGTCGACCACGAGACCGACACGGTCGCAGCCCCCACCGCGTATTCCAGCGTCAGCTCCCAGCCGATGATCCACGCCACCAGCTCGCCGAGCGAGGCGTAGGCATAGGTGTAGGCCGAGCCCGCCACCGGGATCATGCTGGAGAGTTCGCTGTAGCACAGCCCCGCGAAGCCGCAGCCGATGGCCGCGATGATGAAGCTCAGCACGATGGCCGGCCCCGCATCGTGCGCCGCCGCGGTGCCGGTCAGCGAGAAGATGCCGGCGCCGATGATGGCGCCGATACCGAGCCCGACCAGGCTGACCGGCCCGAGCGTCCGCTTGAAGCTATGCTTGTTGTCCGGATCCTCGGCGCCCAGGGCCTCGATCGGTTTGCGGGTCAGCAGCGGGTTGCCGAGAGTAATGCTCATCGTAATCCTTGTCGGACGGCGGAGGAGGCGACACGCTGCCCGCTCACGCTGCCGCGCGCAATCTTTGCGGTATCGATCCCCAGGCCTCCCGGCGGCCTGTTGGGGTTTTCAGCGGCACACCCTATCGTCCGCCTTGCAATGCGTTGTCCCTTCTGCGGCCATGAAGACACCCAGGTGAAAGACAGCCGCCCGGCTGAGGATGGCGCGGCGATCAGGCGCCGGCGTTTCTGCGCCAGTTGCGGCCAGCGCTTCACCACGGTCGAGCGGGTCCAGCTGCGCGACCTGTCGGTGGTCAAGACCGACGGTCGCCGCGTGCCGTTCGACCGCGAAAAACTCTCCCGCTCCATCAGCATCGCGCTGCGCAAGCGCCCGGTGGAAGACGACCGCATCGAGCGCGTGGTGAACGGCATCGTCCGCCACCTGGAAGCCTCGGGCGAGACGGACATCCCCAGCAAGCAGATCGGCGAACTGGTCATGGACACGCTGAAGGAGGTGGACGAAGTCGCCTATGTCCGCTTCGCCAGCGTGTACCGAGATTTCCGCGAGGCGCGCGATTTCGAGGCGTTCCTGGGCTCGCTTGAGGGAGACAAGAGGTAATGGAGAACGGTGCGGTGCTGGACGTTCTTTGAGCCTGCGCCTGGCGTTCGCCTTTGCCGTCCTGGCCGCCTCGTCCGCCTGCGCCGCGGACGCTCCGGGTGACCCTACGCAGTTCGTGCAGGGCCTCTACAAGAGCTACGGTGCAGACAACGCCGGTGCCGTCCTCGGCAAGAGGGCGGACGCAATCTTTTCGCCCCCCCTGCTGGCGGAGATCAGGGCCGACCAGAAGGCGCACGAGGGGGAGGCCGGCAAGCTCGATCACGACCCGATCTGCGATTGCCAGGATCCGGACGGTCTGGTGCTGTCGCATCTCAAGGTCTCCGCGGCCCAGGCGGGCAAAGCCAGTGCCGACGTGGTGGTCAGGCTAGGCGGCCAAGAGAAGAGCATGACGCTCGATCTGGCTCAGACGCGGGACGGATGGCGGGTGGACGACATCGCGACTGCCGCCACGCCGAGCTTGCGGCACTTCCTCGCCAACCCTTGAAGCGGGAACGGCGCCGTTCCTTCCTTTGCCCACGGGCATGGGCTAAGCCACCGCCCCCATGGAACCCTTGCAGCCCGTTCGCGGCACCAGAGACCTCATCGGCGAAGACCAGCGCCACTACAGCCACGTCGCCGGCACCGCCCGCCGCATCGCCGGGCTGTACGGGTTCGACGAGTGGTCCACCCCGATCTTCGAGGACACGCGGGTGTTCGCCCGCACGCTGGGCGATACGTCCGACGTCGTCACCAAGGAGATGTATTCGTTCGCCGACCGGGGCGGGGACAGCCTCACCCTGCGGCCGGAAGGCACCGCCGGCATCTGCCGCGCGCTGGTCACCAACGGCCTCACCCAGTCGTTGCCGCAAAAAGTGTTCTACGCCGGCCCGATGTTCCGCTACGAGCGGCCGCAGAAGGGACGCTACCGCCAGTTCCACCAGATCGGCGCCGAGCTGATCGGCCCCGCCGAACCGGTCGCCGACGCCGAGATCGTCGCCCTCGGCTGGCACATCCTGGACACGCTCGGCCTCGCCCATGAGGTGACCCTGGAGCTCAACACGCTCGGCGACGCCGCCAGCCGCGACGCCTATCGCACCGCCCTCGTAGGCTATTTCACCGACCACCGCGAGGCCTTGTCCGGCGACAGCCGTGACCGCCTCGCGCGCAACCCGATGCGCATCCTGGATAGCAAGAACGAAGGCGACCGCGCGCTGATCGCCGGAGCGCCGGTCATCGCCCCCTACCTCACCGCCGAGGCCGCCGCCTTCTACGACGGGCTGCGCGAGAACCTGGTGCGCTTCGGTGTCCCGTTCACCGAAAACCCGCGCATCGTCCGCGGGCTGGACTACTACAGCCACACCGCGTTCGAGTTCGTCACCAGCAGGCTCGGCGCCCAGGGCACCGTCATGGCCGGCGGCCGTTACGACGGGCTGGTGGCCGAAATGGGCGGTCCGCCGACGCCGGCGGTCGGCTGGGCCGCCGGCATCGAGCGCCTGGCCATGCTGCTGCCGGCGCTGGAGGACGCGGCGCGGCCGGTCTCCGTCATCCCCATGACCGAGGCGGCGGAGGCCACGGCGGTCGCGCTGCTGCAGGCGTTGCGCAATGCCGGCCTGCGCGCCGAGATGTCCTATCGCGGCAACATGAAGCGCCGCATGGAACGAGCCAACAAGATCGGCGCACGCGCCGCCGTCATCCTGGGCGAGAGCGAGCTGGCGCGCGGCGTCGCCGCCGTGAAGGACCTGGCCGCCGGAACGCAGACCGATGTGCCGCTCGAGGATGTGGCGCGGGTACTGGCGATCTGACCATGAAGCTCGACGACAAATTCGATCGCATCGTGGCGCGGGCGGAGGAATTACGGTCCGA
>CAZZVF010000123.1:6292-8274 GCA_964657355.1 uncultured Buchnera sp. | reverse complement strand
GTCCCAGATGGGCCATGTCGGTGCCGCCGGCCGCACCGTCTATTGCGCCACCAAACATGCCGTCGAGGGCCTGACAAAGGCCATGGCGGCCGAACTCGGCCCCAAGGGGATCCGGGTCAACAGCCTGTGCCCGACCTTTATCGAGACTCCGATGACGGCCCCCTTCCTCGCCGACCCGGCGTTCCGCGCCTTCGCGCTCGGCCGCATCAAGCTCGGGCGCCTCGGCCGGATCGAGGATGCCAGTGGCGAGGGCAGCAACACCTTCGTCAAGGTCTATGCCGGACAGGCGCGCGCCAGCGCCGACGCCATGGACCGTCTCCGCAAGGCAGGTCGCGCGCCAGGGCGTTATGCCGGCATCCCGATCAGCCTGAAGGATCTGTTCGACGTGGCTGGCGAACCGACGCCGGCTGCCTCGCTCGTGCTGGCAGATGCGTCTCCCGCTACCGCCCACGCACCGCTCGTGCAGCGCCTGCTCTCCGCCGGAATGATCCCGGTCGGCCGCACCAACATGACCGAGTTCGCGTTCAGCGGCGTCGGCATCAACCCGCATCACGGCACGCCGCTCGCCCCTTACGATCGCCCGGCGAGGCGCATTCCCGGGGGCAGTTCGTCTGGTGCAGCGGTATCGGTGGCGGACGGTATGGCCCTGGGCGCGATCGGCACCGACACCGGGGGCTCGTGCCGCATTCCGGCGGCGTTCTGCGGCGTCACCGGCTACAAGCCGACCGCACGCCGGGTGCCGCTCGTCGGCGTGGTGCCGCTATCCCCAACCCTGGACTCCGTCGGTCCACTGGCGCCGACGCCGTCCTGTTGCGCCGTGCTGGACGCGATCCTGGCGGGTGAGCCCGAGCGCGTGTTGCATGCGCCGGCGGTTCAGGGCCTGCGCCTCGTCCTGCCGCAGAACATCGTGCTCGCTGAGATGGACGCGCCGACCGAACGCGCCTTCGACCGCGCCGTGCAGCGCCTAGACCGGGCCGGCGTAGTGCTCGAGACGCGTCATCTGGCGAGTTTCGACAGGATCGCCCAGGCGCACGCGCGTGGAGGATTTGCGGTGGTGGAAGCGTATGCCTGGCACCGCGAGAAGCTGGCAAAACACGGCGCCCGCTACGACCAGCGCATCGCCGACCGCATCAGGCCAGGCGCCAACATGATTGCCGCGGACTACATTGCCCTGGTGGAGGCACGGGCACAGATCATCGGACAATTTGCTGCAGAAATTGCCGGATACGATGCAGTGCTGATGCCGACCGTCGCCATCGCGCCGCCGCCGATCGAGGCGTTCGCAGAGGACCGGGAATACTGGCGGCTCAACAACCTCATCCTGCGCAACACCGCGCTGATCAACTTTCTCGACGGCTGTGCAATCAGCGTTCCATGCCATGAGGCGGGCGCGCCGCCGGCCGGGGCCATGCTCGCGAGAACGCAAATGGGCGACCACCATCTGCTGGCGGTCGCCCATGCGTTGGCCAGTACGCTAACCGGCTAAAGCCAACCTACTTAGTTAAGGCGCCCGACTTCAGGCACCCGACTTAGGTGTCTGAGCCATGCTGATGTGCTTCTGGATGGTCGGAACGGTCGCGTCCGCGAACGCCTTCAGATCCGTATCCTTGCCGCTGCTGCTCTCAGCCTGGAAAGCCTTCAGCATCGCTTCATGATCGCGCAGCTGACCCTTCATGTAGGCGCGGTCGAACTTCTTGCCGTCGAGCGCCTGGAGCTTGGACATCTCCTTCTCATGCATGGCATCGAGCTCAGTGGGAGGCGTTAAACCCTTCTGCGACGCGAGCTTCATCAGCTGAGCGTTGTTCGGGGTATGGTCGTCGATCATATGCTGAGCGAAATCCTTCACCGCCGGATCCTGGCTCTTCTGCTGAGCCAACTGGGCGAGCTGTACTTCGGCCATGCCGCCGACCGCGGCTTTTTCGACGAACTTCTTGTCGCCCGCTGACAGATCTGCGGCGGACCCTGAAGCCATGCTGTTGCCT
>CAZZVF010000123.1:0-6282 GCA_964657355.1 uncultured Buchnera sp. | reverse complement strand
CATTGCCGGGCCGGTGTTTGTCGGCGCGGCAGACTGTGCAAAGGCCGCGACTGACATAGCGAACGGAAGTGCAAGGGCCGTCGCCCAGGCAACTGTCTTGTTCATGATAAACTCCTGTGATGGTGGCACTGCGCCTACCAAGAGCAACGTCGCCACCTCCCGTCGCGTTTTATGACGATTGTGTCAGAAACGCATCAACGGCTTGCTCGGAAGCGCTCCACCGCGGCCACCAGCGCGCGGCGAACGCCGGGTTCGAGCGCCGAGTGCCCTGCATCGGGTATGATGGTGAGCCGTGCCGCCGGCCAGTTTGCTGCCAGTTCGAAGGCGGTGACCGACGGGCAGACCATGTCGTAGCGCCCTTGCACGATCTCGCCTGGCAGGTGGGCAATGGCACTCATGTGCCCGAGCAACCCCTCTGGGGGAAGGAACAACCCGTGCGCGAAGTAGTGGGCCTCGATCCGTGCCAGGCCGAGCGCGGTTCGGTCCTGGGCAAAGGAACTCACCGTGTCGGGGCTCGGCAGCAGGGTGCTGCAAGAGCCCTCATAGACCGACCATGCGCGCGCGGCTGCCATATGGATTACCGGATCGGGATCGGTCAGGCGGCGCAGGTAGCCGCCGAGCAGGTCGCCACGTTCGGCCGGCGGCAGAAATCCGGCGAAGGCCGCGTGGGCGTCCGGAAAGACCTGGCGTAGCCCGTGCAGGAACCACTCCACCTCCTGAACACGGCCGAGGAACACCCCGCGTAGTACCAGCCCGATCACCTTTTCGGCATGGGCCTGCGCGTAGGCGAGGGCCAGCGTCGAGCCCCACGAGCCGCCGAACAGCAGCCAGCGGTCTATCGCGAGATAGGTTCGCAGCCGCTCGATGTCGCCGACCAGCGACTGCGTGGTATTGCTTTCCAGTCCCCCGAGCGGGCGGGAACGGCCGGCACCGCGCTGGTCGAAAATCACGATGCGCCAGTGCCCAGGATCGAAGAACCGCCGGTGCACGGCGCCCGCTCCGGCACCCGGGCCGCCG
This sequence comes from uncultured Buchnera sp., assembly GCA_964657355.1. GTDB lineage: Bacteria > Pseudomonadota > Alphaproteobacteria > Acetobacterales > Acetobacteraceae > BOG-908. The sequence continues at coordinate 5,265 of CAZZVF010000123.1, read as the reverse complement.
TGCAGAAACAGCACCGGGCGGCCGCGGGCATTGCCCGCCTGCTCCCAATACATGACATGACCGTCGGTAAGCGGCAGATAGCCGGTCTCGAATGGTCCTATTTCGGGAAAAAGGTCGCCGCGTGGCATAGCGGCAAATTAGGGCCTGGGTGGTTGGAATAGAAGCCGTGCCCAAAGCTCGGGGCTGGAAGTTGGGGTCGACGCTTATGGCACGCATCTGGATGTTCATCGGCTGCGTCTATGGCGCCTTGGCCGTCGCAATGTCGGCCGTCGCGGCCCATGCACTGCCGGCACGGCTCGATGCCCGTGCGCTGCAATCCATTCAGAGCGCCATACAGATGCAGGGGTGGCACGCTCTCGCACTGGTCGCCGCCGCCTTGTGGATCGTTCGTGCGCCAGCCGGCGCCTACAATCTCGCGAATGTCGCAGCAATCGCCTTTGCCTTCGGTGTGCTGTTGTTCTCCGGGTCGATTTATCTGATGACGCTCGGCGACATACGCCTCGGCCCGACCGCACCTACCGGCGGCCTGATGCTCATCGCCGGCTGGCTGCTGCTCGGAGCGTCCGCTCTCGCAGCTGGACGCACGCCCTGAACGGGCAACCTGTTCGCAGCGCCTACCAGGCGGCTGACGACTTCGCCCATGTGCTGGCTGAAGAGCTCGCGCGGCGCGGCGTCACCGTGTCCGCCTGGCACGGCATGCTCGCGCTGTCGCCCGATCCCCCGATCAAGGCCGTCTGGGCGCTGAACGTGTGGACCGCGCCTGAAGAGTATCCGGTGCCGTCCATCGGCATGGCGGCGACTACGCTCCGGAGCCTGCAACGAAACTGGGGCTATATGCCATTCGACCATGACAGCCGGGCGGCGCTGATCACGGCCAAACTGCCCCCGCTGAAGCCAAAGCCGCTACGGTTTCCGCAGGCGGCACCGACATCCCATCTGGGCGCCTGGACGATGCTTGGTTACGACAGGATGTTGGCGAGCCGCACGCAGACCAGCCCGTTCATCAATGGTCAGGTGGTGTTCGAGGAAGACCGCAGCGGACCGCCGAGCCGCGCCTATCTGAAACTTTGGGAAGCCTGCACGCTGCTGCGCGCGTGGCCAGAGCCGGGCCAGAGATGCCTCGACCTTGGCGCCTCGCCCGGTGGTTGGACCTGGGCCATCGCGCGGCTCGGCGCCGCCGTTACCGCGATCGATCGCGCCGCACTGGAGCCTGAAATCACCGCCATGCCGGGCGTTACCACACGCAAGGGCGATGTGTTCGCCCTCGACCCCGCTCAAGAGCCACCGGTCGACTGGTTGTTCTGCGACGTCATCGCCTACCCGGAGCGGACGCTCCCGCTCATCCAGGCATGGATCGCCTCAGGCCACGCCGCGCGTATCGTGTGCACGCTGAAATTCCAGGGTGCCACTGACCACGCATCCGCCGAGGCTGCGGCCTCAATTCCGGGCGGGCGGCTCGTGCACCTGTTTCACAACAAGCACGAGCTCACCTTCCTGTGGAAACGGGATGCCGACGCGGCGGCTTAGGCGTCGCGCAGTTCCTTGAGGTTGCCGATCACCTTCGACAGCATGCCGTAGGCGATCGCCTCCTCGGCGCTCATCCAGTAATTCCGGTCGGTGTCCTTGGCGACCTTCTCGTAGGTCTGACCGGTCTCGTTGGCGATCATCCGGTTGAGACGCTCGCGCATCTTGATGATCTCGCGCGCCTCGATGTCGATATCGACGGCAGGTCCGCGCACGCCGCCCATCGGCTGGTGCAGCAGAAAGCGCGTCTGCGGCAGGCAGTAGCGCCGCTCCTTCTTGCCCGCGAGGAAGATGAGCGCGCCCGCGCTGGCGACCCAGCCGGTGCCGATCATGCGCACCGGCGCTTCCGCGTCGACGAACCGGATCATGTCGTGAATGGTGTCGCCGCTCTCGACGTGGCCACCTGGCGAATTGACATAGACGTCGATCGGCTCGGCCGAGGCGCCGGCCAGCGCCAGCAGCCGGCCGGTGACGTCACGCGCCACCTTGTCGTTGATGGCGCCAAAGATCAGCACCTTGCGCTGCTTGAGCAGGCGGCTTTCGAGCTCGTTGATCGGCGAGGACAGTGTCCGGTTTTCCTCGGGCTCCTTCTGGTCGGGGCCCATCGGCTCCGGAACGTCGGGGCCATCCGGATCCTGGTCCGGCTCATCGTCCATGCGGGTGAGGGCCAGGCGATCGGTTGCCTGCCAAAAAGACTGCGTCATCGGGAAGAACTGCTCCTGCCTCGCGAACGGCTTTCGCGCTGAGCGCAACGTGGTGCAGCGACCTCGGAATGTCGAGATACGACCACCCGCAAGCAAAACTACGGCCGGGCGGTAGCGAGCGCCTTCACGTCCCGTTGCGTGCCCCAGCTTCTCCGCCCGGTCAGGAACACGAACCAGCCGAGTGCCGCACCCGAGTGGCGGAACAGCTGGAAGCTGAACGGCTCTGCGACCGCGGCGAGCAGCGCCGGCCCGAAGCCTGCACTGCGATCGTCACCGGTCCAGCGCCGATAGAGCAGCACCGACCAGACGTGGAAGCTCAGATCGACAGCGATCTTCGCCGCCATGATGCCGAGCACGGGCAGCAGGATGGCTCCTCGTCCGGTCGCCAGATAGAAGATCAGCAAGCCAAAGGCGGTGAGGCCGAACACCGGCTGCAAGGTATCGGCCGCCTTGACTGGCAGCATGAACGTGCCGAGCCAGCCGTAGCGCGCGTTGCCGACCATGTCGCGGTACCAGAACTGCGTCTGCAGAAATCCGCCGAACCAGCGCCTGCGCTGCCGCAGAAACGCCGGCACGGTGCCCGGCGCCTCCGTCCTACCGCGTGCCGTGCCGAGCACCGCGGTGGTCCAGGCCAGATTCTGCTGTGATGAATGGCGCAACAGGCGGTGGATCAATTCGTAATCTTCGACCAGGCAATCCGGATCGAACCCGCCGACGTCGAGCAAGGCCTGCCTGCGGAAGCCTGCGAACGCTCCGGAGATCAACAGCAGGCTGTGCAGCTTCGCCCAGGCATACCTGGAGAGGAAATTACGAATGTATTCATAGGTCTGGAACCACTCGAAGAACCGGCCGCTGGCCGACGGTCCGCATAGCGGCGTCAAAACGCCGGTTGCAGCCACCAGTGCAGGATCGTGCGAGAACGCGGCGCGCATGGCGGCGATCGCGCCTGAATCCAAGATCGTGTCGGCATCAACGGTCAGCAGCGTGTCCGTCTCGACCAGCTGGATCGCGGCATTCAGTGCCTGCGCTTTGCCGCCGTGGGGGAGCCGTAGCCAACGCAGCGACGGCTTCGTGCTGCTCGGCAGGCTGAGGACTCCGATCGGTGGCATGGACAGCCCGTATGAGGCCAACACCTGCGCTGTCGCGTCGCTCGACCCGTCATCGGCCACCACGATCGCGTCCGGAGCATCGGTCTGCCCGAACAGGGCCTCCAATGTGACCGGCAGAACCAGCGCCTCGTTATGGGCAGCGACAACGACCCCGAGCGTCGCCCGCGCACCGTCAGCCACCATGCCGCCGGCGGGCCGCAACAGCTCTAGGGTCTGCCAGAAGACGAAGCCCAAGAGCAGTGTGTCGTAGGCCACGTAGACGATGCCGGTGGACCAGGCGAATACCCCGCCGCCCATGAAGGCGCGCCAGAACAATACGATCCACAGCAGCAATATGCCGCCATGGATGGCCACGCTCGGCCACGGCGTGGGCGGCGGGGCGAAGCGCGGCGAGCTGGCACGCAGGATCTGGTCGGGCGAGCGGGGCAGGAGCGTGTTTCCGTGTGTGAGTTGCAAGACGCCAGGCGCGGGAGAACCAAGCCGATCCGTCCTCTAGTTCGTCCAGCCAGTATTTGGAGGCTGGCGACTGAGGCGCCACCCTTCGATTGAGCGGCCAAACGTAGAATTGCGTAACCATCGCCTCAAACGCGCCCGTGCCGCCTTGCAGCCACCGTGCAGCCGTGAGACGGACGCGGATGACCGTTCCAGCACGCTATACGCGCACCGCCATGGTGCTTCACTGGCTCATCGGCGCCCTGATCATTGCCAACATCCTGCTGGTCTGGAGCACCGACCTGCTGCCCGATGCAGCGGAACGGCCGATCGTGAACCTGCACAAATCCTTCGGTATCACCGTGCTCGGCCTGGCGATCATGCGGCTGCTCTGGCGGCTGACCCACCCGGCGCCCCCTTTTCCGGCCAGCTACAAGCCGCGGGAACGCGTGTTCGCCCATGCGGTGCATTACGGTTTCTACGTGCTGATCTTCTGCATGCCGCTTTCCGGGTGGCTGCACGATTCCGCCTGGAAGCTGGCGCCCACTCACCCGCTTGTGCTCTACGGCTTCATCCCCTGGTTCCGCATCGGCGCCGTCGCCAACCTCGATCCGGTCGCCAAGGAAGCCGCGCACAGCTTCTGGGGACAGGTCCATACCTCGCTCGCCTACGTCATCTACGCCATGCTCGCGATGCACATAGCCGGCGTGCTGAAGCACCAATTCATCGACAAGGAGTCCGAACTCCAGCGCATGCTACCCGGCGATGACTGACCGCGCCCTTGCTCCCCTGTGGCGCTAGGCTAGGTAGCCGATCGTCCCGGTGACGCCGCCGCCAGCCTGGACGCCAACGTTCAGGCCACGAGTGAGCAGGATGCCCTTCGGTTCGGCTTGGCCTACGAGCAGACTGAGGATCGGTGAGGCGACCTGCAAGGCAAAGCGTTCGGGATCGATGCCCAGCAGCATCAAGGTGCCCGAGTAGCCGACAAGCAATCCAGCACCGCCGTCGATGACAATGCAGATGCCGCGAAAGTCCGCTGCAGAGAGCTCGCGACCGCTGAAGAACGAAGTCATGTAAACCATGCCGGCATTCGGGAACGCTTTGGGTGCAATTACGCCACCGATCGCCTTGCCCAATTTCTCGGGACGGATTTCCAGCTTGCCGATCTTGGGCAGCTTGATCCCCAAGCCGAAGCCCACGCCGGCGCTGCCAAAATGGAACTCCTGAGGCTTGCCAGCAGGATCTAACAGGTCGACCGCGCCACCCGTCGCAGCGCATATGTCAACGTTTATGCCGCCTGTCCCTGAGGTCACAAAGGTCCAAGCGCTTGGTCGAATAAGCATGTCGCGTTAATCCTTCGCGTTGAAAAATGACCGTCATCGACCTCTGAAAAATAAGTCGATCGGTAGAAAGACGGACGTCAGTGCAAGGGCCAGCACGCCGGCGCCACATGCCGCGAGGGCCAGGCAGCCGCCCCAGAGACTGCCTAGACTATC
>CAZZVF010000122.1:0-8363 GCA_964657355.1 uncultured Buchnera sp. | reverse complement strand
AAGCTGGCTGAATTGGCTGGGGCCACACTTTGAACCTGTCGAGCATAGACTTCGCGGGGTCGCCGGCACGGTGATTGTCGACGCCACCGGTTGACGCCACGGTGGAAGTGTCGCAAACGGCGCCATAGCACGGGCAGCAGGCTTTCGCCGTCGCCCGCATAGTGAAGAAATCAATGGACTTCCCTGATCGCCGTGCAATCGGCTTGTCGAACGATTCGGACGAAACCGAGAGCCGTATGCGCGATGCACTGGGTATCGGCCCAGCCAGGACTACGCAAAATCGCGGCACGGCGCCGCCTGTGCGCAAGCAGTTCGTCCGGGACGGCCAGGTCCAGGTCGAAATACTGCAAGGCCGGCGCGCGCCCGAAGGCATGGACGCGCTGCAACGCCGGGTGACTTCCCTGCAAGACGAACTCGCCGCTGAACGGAGCGAGCGCATTGCCGCACAACGCGCGCTCGCCGAATCGCGCGCCGTCATCCAGCAATTGCAGACTAAGCTGGCCCATAACGAACTCGCCACGGCCGAAGCCTTGGCCACGGAACAGCAAACCCGATCGGCACTCGAGCAACAGCTCCAGGAGCTGAGCTCCCAGGTTGCACAGACCAAGGCTGCACAGGCCAGGACCGCAGAGAACAAGGCTGCGACGGCAGACACCAAGGCTGCTGCTCGGCCGAAGCGCGCCGACAGCGACTCCGACCTGCCCCGGAAAGCCGCCCCCTCCAAGCGCGCCGGGGTGAAGCCCGCGAAAGAACCCAAGCCAGTCAAATGGTGGCTGCCGAGCTATCAGGCCCGCAAACGGAAGTAGCGCGCGCCGGCCGTTTTAGCGGCATCGGCATCGGTGACGTTCTTGATGCCCTGCTGCGAAATCATGTGGGATTTCACCCACGTGCGCTCGCTTCCCGCGGCCTGCCCCGCCCACGGAGAGAGCACCGTGGAAGCTGTCACGAAACGGCCATGAAAGCGTCATCGGCCGCCGGTTTATTCACGCTCCTGTCACCGGCGAAGGTTCGGCCTCGCATCACGGTTAGCAATGCTTCAAGCATGAACTCGGGAGTTTAAAATGCCATCAGACCTACGGGTCGCCGGAGCGGCACTTGCGCTGCTCGCGACGACGACTCTCGCCAGCAGCAATGCCTTTGCCTGGGGCCATACCGGACATGTGTTCATTGCGCGAACCGCGATCCTGGCCTTGCCCGATGAAGTTCCGGCATTCGTGCGCGGCACGGAGGCGGCGCGCTACATAGGGGAACTGGGACCGGAACCGGACGTCTCGAAGGATTCCGGCGACGCTGGATCGGCCGGCACCGATATTCATGATTTCGAGCGGGATCCAGGCCACTACATCGATCTCGACGACAGCGGCTACGACATTCCTGCCGTCGGCTATCCGGAAGTCGGTGCCTTGCAAATTCAAAATCTCATGGCGCCCGGCCAGGGCCGCCGGGACTTCGACACGCTGCTGCGCGCCAATACACCGCAGGGCTTCTCCTTCCAGGAGACGCAATATACCGGCTACCTGCCGTTCAACATGGTCGACCTGTGGCAGCAGGTCCGCAAGGATTTCGCCTATATCCGCGCCTTCACGGCAGCCATCGCCAACCCCGCCACCCCTGCCGCCGACAAGCAGTATTTCGCCTACGAGCTGAAGGTGCGCGAGAAGCTCACGCTGCGCGATATCGGCGTGTGGTCGCATTTCGTCGGCGACGGCAGCCAGCCGATGCATGTCTCCATCCATTATAATGGCTGGGGAAACTATCCGAACCCGAACGGCTACACGCTGCAGCCGATCCATGCGCCGTTCGAAGGCTATTTCGTCAAGCTGTTCATCCGCGAGCCGGCTGTCGCAGCCCTGATCGGCCCATACGTGCCCTGCAACTGTGCAGGCATCGAGCCCCGCGTCAGGTCCTACCTGCAGCAGACCCTGGGTTCAGTGATCCCGCTTTACGATCTCACGAAGGCGCTCGGCGGCGGCGTCGGGTCCAACTACAATCCTTGGAGCACGACGAAACCGACCGACGACCAGAAAGCCTTCGTAGCGGCTCGCCTGGCCGCAGGCGCGCAGGAACTCCGCGACGAAATCGTCGATGCATGGCGCTCGTCCGACAGTATCGTCGTCGGCTATCCGACCATCAATGTCGCCGACATCGAATCGGGCAAGGTGATCTTCACCAGGCTTGAATTCGCCAACGACTGATGCACAAGCCGGGCCTGCGGTTGCAGACCCGGCACCTTTCCGGCCCAGCGTCCGGCTTGGATGCAAACGGATGCCCCGTCCCTTCAGGCATGATCGCCACCGGCCACCAGGCGGCTTCGCTTGATGTCCCACAACCGGTAATTCGCATCGATCAGCAGCTCGCCGGCTTCGCGCCGGTCCTTGTCTTCAACGAATGCCGGCCGTTTGAGCAGGCAGTCGAGTGTGCCGAGCAGCTCCTCCGCAATCGGAACATTGTGAGAATCGCAGGCGTGATGAAAGGCGATGAGTATCTTGTCCGATAGCCGCCTGCCGTGTTTCAGCGCCTCCGCCGTTGCGCGACCGCCCTTGATTGCGTCCCACTTGAATCCGCTCATGTCCTTGCCCCCAAAACTGTTGCGTGTCCGGCATCGGTCTGAACTCCGGCGGCAATTCAGCTCTGCATGACTTGCAGCTGCGGTTCGCGCTTGCGATCCCGCTGCATCAAACACCCCTCATCCGCCTGTCCCTGTCCCTGCCCCTTTCCCTGCCGATTGGCCGCCGCCGTGAAATCTTCCGTCAGGGCGCTGATGGGCTCGGGGCGATGGATCAGATAGCCCTGGGCGTAGTCGACACCCATCTGCCGCAGCAGCCGGAGCACGTCGGGATCATCGACGCATTCGGCAACGGTCTTGAGGCCCGCCACCGCAGCCACGTCGATGAAGCAGCGCACCGCGGCCGCGTGCAGCGGATTATCCTGCAGGCCACGAATGAACTGGCCGTCCATTTTGAGAATGTCGACCTGCATGCTGTTGAGGTAGCCGAACGACGAGGCACCGGCGCCGAAGTCGTCGAGCGCCACGCGCACGTTCAATGTGCGCAGCTGCTCGATGAACACCGCCGCATCGGCAAGATTGGTCACGGCGACCGTTTCGGTGATTTCCAGGCACAGCTTCGAGCAGATCTCGGGCCCTGCTTCGCCGAGCACTTCGAACGCCCAGCGATGGAATGCCCGGTCACCGACGGATTGCCCGGACAGATTGACGCAGAGCCTTGCGATCCTGGTGCCAAACCGCGCACCCTTCAGGTGGCGGATCACCGCGCGCACCACCCAGCGATCGATGCGCGAAGCAAGGTTGAACCGTTCCGCGGCGGGCATGAACGCGCCGGGCAACCCGATCTCGCCACCGACATCGCAAAGCCGCAACAGAATTTCCGCGTGCAGCCCGTCCTCCGCGCCGTTCAGCGCCTGGATCCGTTGGAAGAACAGGGTGAAGCCATCCTGGTCGAGCGCTGCCTCGAGGCGCGTCGTCCACTGTATCTCCCCTTTGCGGACATTCATCGCGGCGTCCGAGTCGGACCACGTGTGCACCCGGTTGCGTCCCGCTTCCTTGGCCGCATAGCAGCAACTGTCGGCCGCCTGCTGCACGGCGGCCATGTTGGGCCAGCGACCGTCCATCGGCACCAGGCCGATGCTCGCACCGACGCGGAAACGCTTGTCCTCGTGAATGAACCGGAAGTCCTCCAGGCGCTCGCAGATGCGCTGCGCGGATCGCTGGGCCTGGGCGGGCGGGCAATCCTCCAGCAGCACGGCGAATTCGTCGCCGCCGATCCTGGCCACCGTGTCGCTCGTCCGCACCCCATCGCACAGCAGCTTGGCCACCTGCACCAGCAGCTGGTCGCCGATGGCGTGCCCGCAACTATCGTTGACGATCTTGAACTGGTCGAGGTCGATGAACAGCAGCGCGTTCTCGCTGGCTTGCGTTTGCGCCCGCTCAAGTGCGCGTTGCAGACGCATCTCGAACGCCGGCCGGTTGACCAGACCGGTGAGGAAGTCGTGCGATGAACGGTAGCTCATCTCGCCGGCCAGGCGCCGTTGCTCGGTCACGTCGTGAAAAACCAGCACCATGCCGATGACGTCGCCCTGCTCGTTGCGCATCGGCGACGCGCTGTCCTCGACGGCGAGTTCGCTGCCGTCGCGCGCGATCAGCACGGTGTTCTGCGCAAGGCCGACGATTTCCGTCCGGCTCATGCAGGCATGCAGCGGGGTTTCCGCCGGCGCCCGCGTGTCGCCCTCGATGATGTGGAACACCTGTGCCAGGGGATGGCCGCGCCCTTCGGCATCGGTCCAGCCGGTCATTTTCTCCGCCATCGGGTTGAGCCAGGTGACCTGCCCCTGCGGGTCCGTGGTGATGACGCCGTCGCCGATCGAGTCGAGGGTCACGGTAAGGAGTTCATGTTGCACCGCCAGCCTGGCCGTCAGGTCCTTGGCCTGTGTCACGTCCCAGTTCGAACCGATCACGCGGACCGCCCGGCCCGCCGCATCCCGGGTCACATGGCCGGCGGCACTGATGTGATGGATGCTGCCATCGTCCCAGACGATGCGGAATTCCGTTCGGTACGGCTTCACGCCCGCGATATCGTCCCGCAGCGCCTGTTCGACGGCTGCACGGTCGTCCGGATGCAGGTGGCGGATCCACAGCTCGTACGTGACAGGGCCGTCTTGCGGCTCCAGGCCGTAGAGCCGGTACATCCATGCGTCCCAGAACAGCACATTGCCGACGAGGTCCAGGTCCCAGATGCCGATCCCGCCGCTATCCGTCGCGAGCGCGATTCGCTCATTGACCTCCTGCACCGCCCTTCGTGCGGCGACTCGCGCGGTCACGTCCTGGAAGGCACCGGTGAGCCGGATCGGCCGACCGTCGGCAAACGTCACGATGCCCTGCGCGCGCACCCAGATCGGCTCGCCGTCGTGCCGATTGAACGGCAGTTCGAGATCCCAGGACACGCCTTCGGCAATGGCTTTTTCGACCGCGGCGCGAATGATGGGCCGGGCTTCCGGCGCATAGAATTCGATGCCCTTCTCGACGGTCGCTTCGTAGTCAAAAGGAACGCCGTGAATGCGATATGTCTCGGCCGACCATGAGAGGCGGCTTGTCGCCAGATCCAGTTCCCAGCCGCCAACCCCCGCCACTTCGCTGATGCGGTCGAGAAAGTCGTTGCCCTGCCTCAGGCTTTCATGAACCTCCTGGAACTCGGCAAGCGACGGGCGTGACAGCGTCTCGGGCAGAACGCGACAGAGGGCAATCGCCGTCACTACGGAAACCGCGGCGGCAATCGCCTTCGCCCAGCCCTGGACAGCATAGATCGGCAACCACAGCGTCAGCATGTCGAGCCAGTGCGTGATGCCGCACAGCAGAATGAAGCTGATGAACAGCCACAGGACGGGCCGGAACACGATATCGGTCCGCCGCACGCTGATGACGGCCAACGCGATGGGAATCGTAAAATAGGCCGCGCCGGTGGCGAAGTCGGAAATCGCATCTGTCCAGATCAGGCCCGGTTGCCAGAGCAGGCAAAATCCATGCGGCGTAAGACCGGAAGGGCTTAGCAGCCAAGAAACGATATTGCCCGTCATCGTGAAGTCGTGTCCCCGCTAGAGCATCATCCGATCGAAAAGGGGTAACCTGTCGGATAAAGATGCTCGCCAAAACAAAGAGTTAGAGCCTGTTTCGATCCACTTCGATCGGAAAGAGCTCTCAATGCCGCCTGTCGTGCTTGCACTCTTGGTTGCCTACATACGTCTGAGAAGCCATGCGTCGATGTCGGTTGCACCCCATTCCGGTAAGAAGACCCGACAAGCTCTACCTGGAGTTGCACCTGGATCCCAGCGAAATAATTGCGATTCCCGAAAGAAATCTGACCACGCGTATGCTTTGAGCCACTCATCAACGAGCGTTGCCCGGCATTGCAAGAAACAGCCCGGGGCCTTCCAGCGTGCTGCCGACACTGCAGAATACGGAAATTGCGCCAAGACCCCGGTGTCGCCGCGCCCGACGCTGCGGAACACCATGGGCCGCATTGGATCATCGGCGACCTTGGGGTACGGCGCGACGTGGACGACCGGATCAAGTCCGGTCGTGACGGATAGTACGGGCCGGTATTTTCCGGTTGAATTTACCGGTGGATCAGGGTGCCGGGGCCGGCTTCGGTGAAGAGTTCCAGGAGGACGGCGTGGGGAACGCGGCCGTCGAGGATGACGCAGCCTTTGGCGCCTAGGCCGAGAGCTTCGAAGCAGTTTTCCACCTTGGGGATCATGCCGCCGCTGATGGTGCCGTCGGCGATGAGCGCGCGGGCCTGGTTGACCGAGAGTTGCGGGATCAGATTGCGGTCGCGGTCGAGCACGCCTGCAACGTCGGTGAGCATGAGCAGGCGGGTGGCGTGCAGGGCGCCGGCGATGGCGCCGGCTGCGTCGTCGGCGTTGATGTTGTAGGTCTGGCCGTCGGTGCCGACGCCGACGGGGGCGACGACGGGGATCAGGCCGGACCCGGTGAGTGCGTGGATGACGCGCACGTCGACGTTCTGCGGTTCGCCGACGAAACCGAGATCGAGCACGTGTTCGATGTGGCTGTCGGGATCGACGATGGTGCGGGTGAGTTTTTTAGCCCGGATCAGGCCGCCATCCTTGCCGCTGATGCCGACGGCGAGTGCTCCGGCGCGGTTGATCAGGTCGGTGACCTGTTTGTTGACGGAGCCGGCAAGCACCATTTCGACGACTTCGACCATGGCGGCGTCGGTGACGCGCAGGCCGTCGATGAATTCGGACTTGATCTTGAGCCGGTCGAGCATGGCGTTGATCTGCGGGCCGCCGCCATGGACGATGACGGGGTTCACGCCGACTTGCTTTAGGAGTGCGATGTCGCGGCCGAATTCCTCGGCGAGTGCGGGGTCGCCCATGGCGTGGCCACCGTATTTCACCACGATGGTGGCACCGGCGTAGCGCCGCAGGAACGGTAGCGCCTGGGACAGGATGCGGGCTTGTTCGGTGGCGCGGGCGAGCTGCTCAGGTGTCGTCATGTCCCGCCTTTGTCAGGGTCGTTCGGCAAGTCTTATACCAAGAGATTCTATGTTTACCGGGTTAGGCGTGCGTTCGGCCAGCGCGGCCAGGCTGGCGCGCAGGGCTTCGATCCCCTCTCCCGTTTCGCTGCTGGTGGATATCAGGGCCGGAAAGGCGGCCGCGTGTTTGGCGATGACCGATTCGACTTCGGCCTTCTTGCGGGCGAGCGGGCCCGGCTTGACGCTGTCGATCTTGGTCAGGACGAGCTGGAAGCTGACGGCTGCCTTGTCGAACAAATCCATCACCGCGTGATCGGAGGCCTTGAGCTCGATCCGGCTGTCGAGCAGCAGAACGATGCGCTGGAGCACCTGCCGGCCGCGCAGGAAATCGAACATGAGGCCCTGCCAGTCCTCCTTCACCTCCTTGGCGGCCTGGGCGTAGCCGTAGCCGGGCATGTCGACCAGCACGAGGCGGCTGGCGAGGTCGAAGAAGTTGAGCTGCTTGGTGCGGCCGGGCTGGCTGGAAGCGCGGGCGAGCGCCTTGTGACCGGTGAGCGCGTTGATGAGGCTGGACTTGCCGACATTGGAGCGGCCGGCGAAGGCAATTTCGGGCAGATGCGCGTCCGGTAGCTGATCGATGCGTTGGGCGGCGAAATAGAACCGCGCCTCGCCCGCGAACAGCAGCCGGCCCTCCTCGGTGAGGCGGGCTGCTTCCTGTTCGGGCGTTTCGGGTTCGAAACCGGTCATGACGTGGGGGCTTGCCATGCCTGAGGGCAAGTCAGCTGACGGCCTTCGGCTTGTCGAGGGTCTTCTTCTCGGACGAATTCTTGGAGGCGGTGAGCTTGAGCGGCTTGCTGAGCTTGGCGTTGCGCTGGATCCACCATTGCTGGGCGATGGTGAGCGTGTTGTTCCAGCTCCAGTAGATCACCAGACCGGCCGGGAAGCGGCCCATGGTGAACATGAAGATCAGCGGCATGAACTGGAACAGGCGCGCCTGGGTGGGGTCGGGCGGCGGCGGGTTCAGCTTCTGCTGGAAGAACATGGTTGCACCCATGACCAGCGGCCAGACGCCGAGATGCAGCAGCGGCGACAGCGTGGTGGGGTCGAAGGGGATCAGGCCGAACAGGTTGAAGAGGTTGGTCGGGTCGGTCGCCGAGAGGTCGCGCACCCAGCCGAAGAACGGCGCGTGGCGCATTTCGATGGTGACCAGGATGACCTTGTAGAGGGCGAAGAACACCGGGATCTGGATGACCATGGGCAGGCAGCCGCCCACCGGGTTGACGCCTTCGGCCTTGTAGACGGCCATCATTTCGGATTGCAGCTTGGCCGGCTCGTCCTTGTAGCGCTCGCGCACGG
>CAZZVF010000121.1:0-8482 GCA_964657355.1 uncultured Buchnera sp. | reverse complement strand
TACTCGTTTGCCCTGTAGGGCACCGGCTGGCCTCCCTGCCCCGCCTGCATCTGCCTGATCTGGCGGCCGAGGGGCTGATCCTGCTGGACGAGGGGCATTGCCTGCGGGATCAGGCGCTTTCCCTGTGCAAGGACGCCTCGCCCATGCTGAGGCAGGCAACAAGTGTTGAAACCTTGTGGCACATGATCGCAGCCGGCGAAGGATACTCGCTGTTGCCGGCGCTGAGCCTGGCCGGACGGCACGCCATGGAGGATATGGTGACCTGCAGGAGCCTTCCTGAACCGGAAGCCGGACGCACCATTGCGATGGCATGGCGTTCGACCGATCCGCGCGGCCCGGAACTACGCCGTTTGGCCGGTTTGCTGTCGGCGAAACTGCCCGCAGGCGTGGCGGCGCTTACGCCAGCAATGGCTAAATGACCCTCCACGAAAGGGCTACGCCGGAGCCTTATCAGGCGAATTCGCTGACAGGGCCCGGATGATGCTGCGGCGACATTGCCGACACCGGTGCATTTGAGACCTGTTCGAGAAGACCGGCGAGGATGTTGCGATTGACGGTGGTGAGCGGCTCGATCGGCAGGTCGTTCAAGACTGCCAAGGTGCTGTAGCGCATGCACCAAAGCCCCGTGTTGATCAGTTCGGTTTTGAGCGGAACGGGCAGCCGGTTCTCCGCGAGCGCGAGGTCCTTGACCAGCAGCGACCAAAGGTCGTGATTTCGGCCGAGTGCGCGGATGCGGCTGGCGGATCCCGATATCTCCTCGAGGTCCTTGGTGACCAGATTGAATGCGGCCACTTCCGTCTCCCGGCTTGGAAATACCGCGTCGCTGGAGCGTTGGTAATGTTCGGCGGCTTGGCGAATGATTGCCTCCTGTGATGGCGCGAGAGCGGGAGCAAAGACCGGTGAGGAGCACAGTAGCGGCGCCCCTCACCGCCTTAAGTCTTAGAGGCCCTGGAACAGGGTTAAGAGAGACTGCGGCTGCTTGTTGGCAATCGAGAGCGATTGGGTTGCAAGCGACTGCTTGGTCTGCAGCGACGTAAGTTTGGCGGATTCTGCGGCAAGATCAGCATCCGTCAACGCGCCAACGCCGGCGGTCAGCGCAGAACTCAAGGAGGTCGTGAAGTTCTGAATTCCGGTTAGTTGCTGCGACGCCGCACCGAGATTGGCCGAAATCGTGTTGGAAGCCGTGATCGCTGACTGAACCTGGGAGATCAGCGCCTGTGTACCGGTCAAGGCCGTCGAGGTCACGCCAGTTGTGGTGCTGGCGGTAAATGTGCCGGCCGTAACCGAGCCGAACGCTGCGGAAGCAACGTTGGTGCCGGTGACGTTCAGCGATCCATCGGTATTCTGCTGAACGCCGAAGCCGGTGTTTCGCACCGCAGTGATCAAGTTGCCGACGATCTGGTTGGTCGACTGCGTGGTGCTGTTGAAGTGGACTGCCACGATCGTGGTGTTGGCGTCCTGAGCCGTCTGCAAGGGAGCCGGGGTGGCCAGACTGTCGTCGGTGAACTCGAATGCGAAGGTTTTAGGCGTGGCACCACCCGTCGTCAGTTGCAGCGACGCATCGGCACCTGTCGGCGCGAAGCTCGCTGCGGCGAGGTTATTGTCGAACGCGATCTTCACGCCCGTCGTTCCGCCGAGCACGGAGAGCCCGGTGAGCCCCAGCGCATCCGTTAGCGTTGTGGCGCTGGAATTCAGCGTGGTCGCCTGGTTTGCGACCTGATAGGCCGAGCCGTCGAGGCTCTGCACGACGCTCAACGAAGCATTGGTCGCGCCTGAGTCGGCAGCGCTCGTCAGCAGGTTGACGCCGCTGAAGGTGGCCCCTTTTGCATATTGATTGATGCTGGCGAGCGTCTTGTCGACCGCCGCCTGCAGTGTCGGCAGATCGTAGGAGTTCGTGCCGGAACTGGTCACGGTCTGCTGTAGACTCTGCAGCTGCGACTGAACGTTGGTGATGCCGCTGGTCGCTGTTGCCACGATCTGCGCGCCGAAATTGAGCGAGTCGGATACGGCCGACAGACCGGCGATGTTCGAGTTCAGCGTATTCGAGATCGAGTAGACCGCAGGATTATCTGAAGCCGAGCTGACCTTCTTGCCGGTGGAGACCTGGTTCTGCGCGGCAGTGAGGTTCTGCTGGTTGGAGTTCAGCGCCTGGAGTGCTGCGAGGGCGCCGAGATTGGTGTTCACTGAAAAGAGCGACATGGGGGTTTTCTCCCGCTGGGGTTTACAACGCTTCGCAGCATGGAAGAAAAACCTTAAGAGTACGTTTACGGAAATGAGAAATAATGCGCGTCGTCGATGGGGACCTGGGCCCTGATCATTGAAAGAGATCCGATCATGAGCGGCGCTACCGGCATTGCACCCATCACGCTCTATTTGAGCTACTCGGCCAATGAGAGCAGCTACTCCGCAAATGCCATCAAGGCCAATCCTCAGCAGGGCCTGCTGCTGAACTATTTTCAGAAGGTAGCGCCGAGCCTGACGACGCCTGCAGCGCTGCTGGGAAATTTCAAGGCGTTGACCGTCGTGTTGACGGCTTTTGGCCTGCAGGGCGCCATTGCGAATACCGCGCTCCTGAAGAAGCTTTTGACGCAGGATCCGACGGCGAAGACTTCGCTCGCACAGCAGCTCGGCAATCAGAAGTATCTCCTGCTAGCCACGGCGCTCTCGAAATGGACGCCTCCACCGTTTTCGACTCCCGCAAATGTTAATTCCATAGTCAGTGCCTACAAGACAAACACATTCGAAGCCGGTGCCGAAACCCAGGCTCCGGGCCTTCAGGCTGCGCTGTACTTTACCCGCTCGATCGGGTCGATCACCAAGCTTACGCAGTTGCAGTCTGATCCAAGCCTCCTGGCGGTCGTTGTGACCGGCGTCGGGCTGCCGATCGACAATTTCAATGCGCTCGACTTTTCGCAACAGACTGCCATCCTCAAGAGCAAGGTAGACCTTACAAAGTTCCAGAACCCGGCCTACGTTAAACGTTTTGCGGAACAATATCTGCTGTCGAAGCAGATCAATGCACAGAGCAGCAGCCCGGCACCCGGCACGCTTGCCGCCGCTTTCGACGATAGCACCGACAATAGCGGCGACAGCCTGCTTTCAATCCTCAATCCGTCCAGCACGGACAGCACAAGCGGAAGCTCGGGCAACCTGCTGTCGCTATTTGCCTGAGACGTTGGAACGTTCGTCGCCAGGCACATACAAGAGCACGGCCTCCTCATGCCGCACGACGCGCCGCGCGAGCCGAAGCGCCTGATAGCAGGAGTCTGCGCGTGCACAGGCCATCGCGTTGTCGAGCAGCCCGACCACGGTCGGCGAGGTTGTCGCATCCTTGAATTGCGCGACCAGTACTTCCGCGTCCGCAAGTCCGGAGCGCCGCTCCTCCTCATCGCCGATGTAGGCCGTCTGGAGTGCGAAATAGATCCGCTTGGCCGGGGTATTCGCGTCGTTTGGAGCCATGATCTGGCGGCCGAACAGGAAGCGCGCATGGGCCGTCAGCTCTATGCGTGTTCTGCTGCGGAAACGGATTGCGGCGCCGTTGACGACCATCATGTCGCCTTGCCGAAGCTCAAGTACGAGGTTTGACATCGCTGCCCTTTCTGGACAAACGCCCGGCGATTTTGCCTGACGCGGCAAGGTTGCCAGCAGCCGGTTAACGGCTGGTGAACGACCGGCGGGACATGCCGGATCCACGGTCCGCCACCTTACGCAGGCAGGAACTTTGCGAGCGTCAGCTGCTCGAGCGCTGCGAGCAACTGATAGGATGCCTGGAGCTGCGTCGTTGCGTTGGCGATCTTTGTAGAGATGGTCGGGAGGTCCGCATCCTGCACGCCCGATTGCTGCGTCGTGAGGGCCTGCGCGGTGTCCGCGAGGTCAGACTTCGCCGACGAAACGCGCGTCTGGCGGACGCCGAGGGTGCCGATGTCGGTGTTGAGAGCGGAATCCGCGCTTTGCAGCGATTGCAACGTTCCCTGCAGCAGGGCTCCGATCTGCGGGTCGCTGGTTTGCGCGGGCGTGAGGGCCGCGATGGTTGCAAGACCGCGCAGGATGTCCCGCGTGTACGAGCCGGTGCTGGTGGTGCCTGTGCCGGCTGAGAGTGCGTCGCTGTTCTGGTCTGCGAGAACGCCGACCTGGATCGTGGCGCCATCGCCGAGATCGACGGTAGCCGGCGCATTCGAAGCTTCGAGCGAGGCTGAAAAAGGCGACGTAGCACCTGCGGCCGAGGCTGTCAGCGTCTGTGTGGCGACACCTGCGGCGCCGGAGACCGACAAGGTCGCAACCGCGGCCTGAATGGCTGCGAAGAACGCCGACTGGCCGATGTTGTTCGGCGACGGCACCGGTGGGGTGTGGCTGTCCTGTCCGGCGAAGATATAGACGTCGCCCACCTTGGTATTGAGCAGGCTGGCGACCTGGTTGAGGCTGTCCTTTGCGGTGAGGGACAATGACGCGAGCGACGAGCTGCCGGAGGTCTCGGCGGTGAGCAGCTGTGGCGTAAAGCCGGCGACAATGCTCTGGATCCGGCCGAGCGCCGTCTGCGACACCTGCTGGACGTTGGCGGCGGTATCCGTGTTCGCCTGTATCGTCGTATTCTGCGCAAGCTGGACAGACAGGTTGATCGCCGTTCGCGCGCCGGAGCCGAGCCCTTCGAACTGCGTCGAGATCAGGCCTGTCGAGGATTGTTCAGTCAGAATATTGATCGTCTGCTTCGTCAAACCGGCGTTACTGACGATCTGCGCCAGCGTTCCGACGTCAGTCGCGGGAGCTATACCGGCCATTTCACTGCACCGCGCTCATGATCTGGGCCAGCATGGATTGCGCCGCACTGATGATTTTCGCGTTTGCGCCGTAAGCGTTCTGCAGCTCAACCATGTGCGACAACTCCGTATCCATATCCACGCCTGTTTCTCCCGTGATCTTGCTGCCCAAGGTTGTCTGCACGGCCTCGGCATCCGTGGTGTTGCTGGCAGCCGCCGCGCCGTCTCCGGCCTGCGATGCGGTCAACGCCGATGAGTAATCGTCGAGCGTGGCACCTGCTCCGAACGACGCATTCAGCGTGCCCGTGGGGCCGAGGCCGGACGTCTGCATGGCAGGCTGGGTCACGCCGGTTTGCGCCTGCGCGCCCAATGCAAAATCCAGTACGCGCGAAATCATGTCGGTGAAGCCGGAAAGGTTCTGCGGGTTGGGCGTAAATGCGCTGGCGCCAGTGACACTTCCCGCCACCGCCTGGGTTCCATCCCGCACAAGCGCCGGGTTCGCGACGACGGCCGGATTGACCGAGATGGCGCCGGCGAACCCGACATAACCATCCTGTGGTGTGGGCCCCGTGCTGGCCGGGACAACGCCAGCAGCATTGGAAAAGAGTGTCAGTCCCTGCGCCTGGAACCGGCTGGCGAGGTTCTCGGAGAACTCGTCCAGCGCGCCCTGGTAGGCCGGCAATGTGCGGTCACGCAGGGTCAGGTTGGCGCCGATCTGGCCGCCACCCAGTTGCGCAGAAACATCGACGCCGCCGAGCATGATGCCCGGCAGCCCACCGCCAGGATAGAACGCCGTCGGGCCTGGCGAAGCCGTCGCGATCGAGAGCGGATTGGCCGTATGCGTCGGCAATTGCGTACCGCCTTTGCTCAGCACCATCATGTCGCCGTTCGGCTGCACGATGAACCTTGCATCGACCAGGCCGGACACTGTCGCCACCGCCTGATCGCGCTGGTTCTCGATATCGGCCGTGCTCTGGCCCTGGCTTTGCAGGGAGACGATCTGGTCGCTAAGGCTGCCGATCTTGCCAAGCGCGTCATTCAATTGGGAGACGCCACTCGACAGACCGTCCTGAGCCGCCTGGCGAGATTGCGCGTAAGTCGTACTCAGCGTGTTGATCCCGGATGCAAGTGTCGTAGCGGCAGAAACGACGGTTGCCTGCTGGGTCTGATTGGAAGGGTCGCTCAACAGGCTCGAGAATGCGTTTTGCACCTGGGCGAGCTTGCTCGAGAGATCGGTCTGCTTACCGACCGTGCCCAGCACCGGCTGGATGATCGACAGGCTCGCATTCGTCGTCTTCCAATACGACACCGTCGCATTCTGGCCCTGCAGCTCCGAGGTGAGCGCCTGGTCCGTCGCCCGTATGACGACACCGGAGCGTACGCCGATCCCGACGCCACCGGCATCCACACTCGCCTGTGTGGCAGATTCGGTAGCATAGTTCGGCGTCGACGCATTCGCAACGTTCTGCGAAACGACGGACAGGCCATAGGTGATATTGGCGAGGCTTCCGGTAGCAATGCCGAGTGCCGCATCAAGACCCATCCGATGCCTCCATCGCCTGGATGCCACCCGGCAGGATCGTCATTGCAAGACTCTGTTTGTTCAGGCTTTGCATCACTGCTTCATGTTCAGCGTGGTAGTGAGCAATTCGTTAGCCGTGGTAATGACTTTGGCGTTTGCACCGTAGGCCTGCTGCGCCACGATGAGCTTCGACAGCTCGGCTGCGAGGTCCACATTGGAGGATTCGGTCGATCCCGTCACCAGCCCTCCGGCACCATTCTGGTTGAGGTGCTGCACCTGCGCCGAGCCAGAGTCGACTGTCGCCGTGTAGGCCTCGCCATTCTGGCGTTGGAGCGCGTCGGGATTTTCAAAGGTTATGAGTGGCACGTTGGCGATCGTCACGTTGCGTCCGTTGTCGTAGTTGGCAACGATGTCACCCGAGCTGGTAGCGGAGATACCGGTAAAACTACCGGGCGCCGCACCATCCTGCGTCACGCTGCGCAGCGTGTAATCCGTGCCGGAGAACTGCGTCACCCCGGTCGCGGCGCCGAAGGTACCGAGATCGACGCTGACCGGCTGCGCGCCGCCGCCGAAATCCGGCGAAATCTGCACGCCGCCTTCGGTCGTGGAGGGGGTGACGGTGACCGCCCCCGTAGCGCCGCTGACCGAACCCATCGTGCCATCGGTGTTGAACGCTACAGCCACGCTGCCGATCGTGGTGGAGCCGCCGGCGACGTTGTCGGGCGAAGCGAAGGTGAGGGTCCAGTTATTCGCCGAGTTCTGCGTCCACGTCGTATCCAGCTGATGCGTGTTGCCGGCAGGGTCGTAGATCTGGGTTTCCGAGGTGAGATTGCTGGTCGGGCTGGGCGTCGCCGGCACGTTGGCCTGAAACGCCATCGTCGTGGTCGGCACGGGCTTGTATTGGGTCTGGGCGACCTGAATGGGAACGAGCTTGCTCGTATTGGGGGCGCCGGTCGTCTGGTCCACCGGCCAGCCCTTGAGAAACTCCCCGGCGCTGTTCACGAGATAGCCGTTCTTATTCAGCGCGAAGTCGCCGGCACGGGAATAATATTGCTGGGCCGAGAACTCCGGCGCGCCACTGGACGAAACGGTGCCATCTTGCTCGGAGACGGAAAAGAAACCTTGTCCGCTAATGGCCAGCGCCAGCGGGTTGCTGCTCTGCTGGATCGTGCCCTGCAAATTGTTTTGGTAATCCGGCCTGCTTGCGACACTGCCTGACTGGTTCTGCGTCGCCGTGCTTGTCGTGAGATAGTCGATGAAACTCGTGCCTACTTCCTTGTAGCCGACTGTCTGGCTGTTGGCCATGTTGTCACTGATATTGCTGAATGACGCAGCTTGCGCATCAAGCCCGCTGATTGCCGTACTCATCGCGCCGAACAGGGACATGTCGTGGCTCCTTACCGTGGCGCTGCGGCATTGCGAGCGTCGCGCCGTGAATGTGAACGCGCCGGTCAACGTGCACGGCTGGAGGGTGTTGAGCAGAAAGCGTGCCAGGTGGAAACGGAGACGATCATGCGCGCTTCAGGCGCAAATGCCGACGACCACCAGTGTGGGCCAGGCAAAATTCGTTCTACACTGCAGAAACTGCCGGGTGTGTTGTGCCGGGTCATGCCTGCACACCACGATCGGCACTGCTTCACGTTGACACGAAGCGTGGCGCGCAATTTGCTAGGTGAGCTGGCAAAGCGACGGATGATCTCGTGACCTTGTCAGCGTTAAGCACCACGCAACACATAATCGGACGGACGGCGGCTCAGGGCGCTCGATTGAGCTCCGGACAGCCATTTCCCGTGGCGCCGCAGTTTTCCACCGTGTTCGGCAGCATGGACAGTGGCACGCCGCTGGCCGGGACGAAGGCTTCGCCCGCCGGCGAAAGCGAGCCGGCTGTCGTTACGGCAACCGGTAACGGAGCCGTCGTCGCGATCGCCCATTCACCTCAAGGTTCGACGCCGCACAATGCCAAGGCAACGCCCCGCAAGCTGGCGCCCGCAAGCCCGGATGAAGCGGCGCCGGTGCAGCCCGCACGCCCGCTGCCGGCGCCTCTGCTGATCGGGACAGCCGTCCTGCCAGCCACGCCATTAGCGGCCGATCCGGGTTGCGCAGCTACGGACGACACAGCCGACGCCGGCGCCGAAGTCCTGGTCACGGGCGCGTCGCCGCGGGGCGGCTCCGGGGGCACGTCGGCGGCGCTGCCGGCGCTAACCAG
>CAZZVF010000120.1:0-8491 GCA_964657355.1 uncultured Buchnera sp. | reverse complement strand
ATGGTCGCGGGCACTGGAACTGCCGAACGGCATCCTGCTGGTGACCGGCCCCACCGGTAGCGGCAAGACCACCACGCTGTACACCGGGCTGACCGCCATCAACGCCATCAGCCGCAACATCGTGACGGTGGAAGACCCAATCGAATACCAGCTCGCCGGCATCAACCAGATCCAGACGAAACCGCAGATCGGCCTCACCTTCGCCGCCCTGCTGCGGTCTATTTTAAGGCAGGACCCGGACGTCATCATGGTGGGCGAGGTGCGTGACCTGGAAACGGCACAGATCGCCGTGCAGGCCGCACTGACGGGCCATCTCGTGCTGTCCACGCTCCATACCAACTCGGCGGCGGCGACCATCACCCGACTGCGCGACATGGGGCTGGAGGACTACCTGCTGACCGCCGTGCTGCGCGGCGTGCTGGCGCAACGACTGGTGCGCAGGCTATGCGACGCGTGCAAGCGGGAGACCGATGCGCCGGCCGAACTGATCACCCGTTTCGACCTCGAGGGACGCGCGAACGGCCACCCGATCAGGCTGTGGCACCCGGTCGGTTGTGCGCAATGCCGCAGCACCGGCTATCGCGGGCGGCAGGCGATTGCCGAGTTCCTGCAGCCGACGGCGGAAATCGAACATCTGATCTTCTCCAAGGCGGATCAGAGCGAAATCGAACGCGCGGCCGTCGCCGCCGGCATGGTGACCATGTTCCATGCCGGGCTGGATGCGGCACTGGCAGGCACCACGACCATCGAGGAAGTGGCCCGCAGCATCCGGGCCGAAGCGTGATCCGTGTGATCAGGCATGGCTAGTTTCCGCTACACGGCGATCACCGCGACGGGCGAGACCGCCACGGGGTTGATGGAGGCGCCGTCGGAAAAGGCGGTGATCGATATCCTGCGCCGGCAGGGCAGCCTGCCGATGCGCGCCGAGCCCGCCGACGCCGCGAAGGGCTTCCTTGCCGGCATGCTCGGTGCGGAGTTCGGCGGCGGCCGCGCGCTCTCCGGCCAGGATGTCGCCGAACTGACGCGCGAACTCGCCGTCATGCTCGGCGCCGGCCAGGACCTGGATCGCGCCCTGCGTTTCCTGGTCGACACCGCCGCGAAAAAGCACGTGCGCGCGATCATGACGCAGATCCGCGACGCGGTGCGCGACGGCAGCCCGTTTGCCGTGGCCCTCGCACAGCACCCGAAAAGCTTCGTGCGGCTCTATGTCGGCCTGGTGCGCGCGGGCGAAGCCGGCGGCATGCTGGCCTCGACACTCGACCGCCTCGCCGACCTGCTGGAGAAACAGCGCGCGCTGCGATCCAGCGTGGTCTCCGCGCTGATCTACCCGATCATCCTGCTGGTCGCAGGCATCGGCTCGATCGTGCTGCTGCTCACCCAGGTGCTGCCGCAATTCGTGCCGATGTTCGAACAGGCGGGTGCAGCGCTGCCGAAGCCGACGCAGATCGTCATCGCACTCGGCCACGCGGTCTCCGCCTACGGCCTCTACGCCGCGGTCGCGATCGTGCTGCTGGTGTTCGCCGCACGCGAAGCCCTGCGCCGCCCGGGGCCCCGCATGCGCTGGGACCGGGCGTTGCTGCGGCTGCCGGTGGCTGGCAAACTCGCCGGCGAAATCCTGGCCGCGCGGTTCGCCCGCACGCTCGGCACGCTGTTGCAGAACGGCGTTCCGCTGGTCGGCGCACTCGTCATCGTGGCCGATGTGATCGGCAACAAATCGGCCGAGCAGGCAGTGCGCACGGCCACGGAAAGTGCCAAGGGCGGCGCAGGATTGTCGCGCCCGATGCAGCAATCCGGCATTTTCCCGATCCGCATGATCTACCTGCTGCGCCTGGGCGAGGAGACCGCGCAGCTAGGAACGATGGCGTTGCGCGCCGCCGAAATCCATGAGGAGCAATCCCGCATCGGCATCCAGCGCCTCACCGCATTGCTGGTGCCGGTGCTCATCCTGACCATGGGCGTTGCCGTGGCGGGCATCGTGAGTTCGCTGTTGCTGGCAATGCTCAGCCTGAACGACCTGGCGGGATAGGCGCCCGGCAACCGCCGGCTCTGCAACCCGCATGGACGGCGGCGTAATTGCCATCGCCTTCAAGGAAGATGCCGCAACCGCTGCCTGCATCGACCGCGCACTCGCCTTCCTGGCAGGAGCAAGGCAAGCAGCCTGATCCGCTACCTTGATTATCCTTTTGCTACCTGATGAGCGCTCATTAGGTAGCAAAGCCGCCGTTCCAGAAACGGTCTACCGGTTCGGCCCAAGCCTGCGGCGAAAACCCGCCCGAGGAAGGGTGAGGTATTCCAACTGTAAGTGCGAACCCGCTAGGTGTCTTGTACTCGCCCAATTCCTCCGTTGGATTCGGCCCAAAAGCAACCTGTCGCGACGACCCATCAAACCGTGGCATCCATTTATAAGTCGCTTTGCCTAAAACCAGGATATGCGTCGGATCCAACTGCAACAAAGCTTCACGAAACGGTTCTATGCCGCTCTCCCACTCGGGTGTTGTGGGATCTTTGCGAGATTTTTCCAAGAGCTCTTGAACGAAATTGTAGAACGCAATCTCTGCAAATACGTCGCGCTCCGGTTTATCCTCTTTGATACACAGGACGTGGTAGACCTTCGTAAAGAAGGAAAGTCGCTTAGACCGATCCAAATGTCGATTGATGACGCGGCTGGTCAATCCGCGCTCTGACGCCTCTTCTGGCTCTCCGTGATGACTCTGTCCGAGCACCAGCAATCTCGTTTTGTTGTCGCGGTAGGAGTCACCTTCGAACGGTAGGAAGTTCATCGACACTCCCTCCATCGAGCACGCCCCGTAACCATCACCGATGCGCACCATGGGTGGTGACATTGCACCGTATAGGGCGGAGCCCATTGACCGCAATGTTCAAACCTGCAGTCCCGATCTGTAACAACGATGAGCAGGTCTGGGGTCGCTGACCCCAGCGGGTCCAGGGCAGAGCCCTGGCCTTACCCAACCAAAGCCTTAGCCTCACGCCGCCGCCGGTGCAGCACGAATTCGGTATAGCCGTTCGGCTGTACGGCACCTTCGAAGATCAGATCCTCGGCGGCGCGGAATGCCGGCCCATCGTAGGCGGGCGCCATCGGACGGTATGCTGCGTCGGCGTCATTCTGTTTGTCCACGATGGCGGCCATACGACGCAGCGTTGCTTCCACCTGCGGGCGCGTGGCGATGCCGTGCATCAGCCAGTTGGCGATGTGCTGGCTGGAGATCCTGAGCGTGGCACGATCTTCCATCAGGGCGACGTCATCGATGTCGGGGACCTTGCTGCAGCCGACACCCTGGTCGACCCAGCGCACCACGTAGCCCAGGATACTTTGCACGTTGCGGTCGAGTTCCCGCTGCACGTCTTCGGGCGGCCAGTTGCTGGCTTCGGCGAGCGGTGGCGTCAGCAGTTTCGTGAGGTCGGGAATGGGATTGTGCGACAGTGCTGCTTGGCGCTCTGCGACATCGATCGCGTGGTAATGCAGCGCGTGCAAGGTGGCGGCCGTGGGCGACGGCACCCATGCGGTGTTGGCGCCGCCGGTGAGCTGGGCGCCTTTCTGTTCGAGCATCGCGGTCATCATGTCGGGTGCTGCCCACATGCCCTTGCCGATCTGTGCGCGGCCGGGCAGCCCGCAGGCGAGGCCGATCTGCACGTTGCGGCTTTCATAGGCGGCGATCCACGGCGTGTTCTTGATTTCGTTCTTGCGGATCACCGGGCCCGCCTGCATGGCGGTGTGGATTTCATCGCCGGTACGGTCGAGGAAGCCGGTGTTGATGAAAAAGATCCTGTTGCGCGCTGTGTGGACGCAGGCAGCGAGGTTTGCGCTGGTGCGGCGTTCCTCGTCCATGATGCCCATTTTCAACGTGTTGCGGGGCAGTGCCAGGAGGTCTTCGACGCGGGCGAAAAGCTCGTTCGCGAAGGCCACTTCTTCCGGCCCGTGCAGCTTCGGCTTGACGATGTAGATGGATCCGGCGCGGCTGTTGCGCATGGGAAGCGCGCAGCGGAGGTCGTGCACGCCGATCAGCGCCGTCACCGCGCAATCGAGGAATGTTTCCGGCACTTCGCGGCCATCGGCGTCGAGCACCGCGTCGGTATACATGTGGTGGCCGACATTGCGCACGAGCATGAGCGCGCGGCCGGGAACGATGAGCACGCCGCCGTCCGGTGCGGTGAACACCTGGTCGGCCGCCATGGTGCGCGTCGTGGTGCCGTTGCCCTTGGCGACTTCGGCGGTGAGCGTGCAGCGGATGAGGCCGAGCCAGTTGCGGTAGTTCTCGACCTTGTCCTCGGCATCGACGGCAGCGACGCTGTCTTCGAGATCCATGATGGTGCTGATGGCGGCTTCGAGAACGACGTCGGACACGCCGGCGCGATCGGTGCGGCCGATACGGTGTTCGCGGTCGATCCGGATGACGATGTGCAGCCCATGTCGCTTGAGCACGATGGCCGACGGGTTCGCCGCGTCGCCTTCGTAGCCGACGAACTGCGCAGGGGTTGCGAGTGCCGTTTCGCCCGTGCCGGTCATCGCGGCCAGGCTCTCGTTCACCACGGCATAGGCGGTGACGTCCGCGTGCGAGCCGGATGCGAGCGGGGCTGCCGTATCGAGCGCCTCGCGCGCCCGCGCTACGACCAGCGCGCCGCGTGTCTCGTTATAGCCCCGGCCGCGTTCGGCGCCATCCGTTTCGGGCAGCGCGTCGGTGCCGTAGAGCGCGTCGTACAAGCTGCCCCAGCGGGCATTCACGGCATTCAGCGCATAGCGTGCGTTGGACACGGGGACGACGAGTTGCGGACCGGCGATGCTGGCGATTTCCGCATCGACGTTGGCCGTGGCGACGTCGAAATGCTCCGGGATTTCGCGCAGGTAGCCGAGGCCGTGCAGGAAGGCCTGGTATTCGGATTGGTCCGCGATCGGCCCGCGATGGGCGCTGTGCCATTCGTCGAGCTGCGCCTGCAGCCAATCGCGCCGTTCGAGCAGCACGCGGTTGCGTGGCGCAAGATCGCGCAGAAGCGTGGCGAAGCCTTCCCAGAACTGCGCGCCGTTCAGCCCTGTGCCGGTGCAGGCTTCACGCGCCACGAAATCGTAGAGCACCTTCTCGATCTGCAGGCCGCTGGCCCGAACCCGCTCGATACTCACCGCGAACCCCGCTTTTGTACAGCGTCCTTTTGGCTGGTTGACGTGTTCCTGGAAAGGCGCCGCTGCGGCACCTTGGAAGATGCCGGTGCGCGGCGCCTTGGAAGGCCCACCTTGGGGCAGGAGGCTGAATGGACAGCGATCTGGACGATCTGAGGAGCGCGGCACTCGGGATGCTCGAGGAGGGCGCGGCAGACGCATCGAGCGCATGGCGCACCATGACGCTGGGCAGCATTGGGCTCGACGGCGCCCCTCATATGAGGACAGTCGTATTGCGAGGGTTCGACCGTGAGGCGATGGAGGCCGAAATCCACACCGACCTGCGCTCGGCCAAGATGCGGCAGTTGCGCGCTGATCCAAGGGCCGCGCTGCATGGGTGGGATGCAGCGCGGTCGGTTCAGTTGCGGATCGCCGGCTCGGTGACGGTGCATTGCGGCGACCAGATCGAGGCGATCGCGTGGGCTGGCCTGCACGGCGGTTCGTGGCGGACCTACCGGGCCGATCCCGGGCCTGGTGCGGTGATCGGCGCCCCTGGCGAGGCGGGACCGCATCTCGGCGAGGACGATGCGAGGGCAAATTTCGTCGTCCTGCGCCTTGCCGTCACCCAGTTGGAGCGGCTCGACATTGCAAAAAGCGGCCACCGGCGGGCATTGTTCCGCTGGAGCGAGGCTGGTGTCGAGGGTATGTGGCTGGCTCCGTGAGACCGATGGTTCCCGCCATGGACGACGCCACCGCTGCGCCGCCTGGTTCAGCAGCAGCGCGTGCAAAGCCCGATCTCGGCGGCCCCGGCCCGGTCGCCGCCTACCTGGCGCTGTGCGTGATCTGGGGATCGACGTTCCTCGGCATACGGATCGCCGTCGAGACGATCCCGCCCTGGACGATGATCGGCGTGCGCTCGCTCATTGCCGGGCTCGCGTTGTCGGCCGTGGCGATGGCACTCGGCGCCGCACGGCCGACGCGCCGGCAAGTGGCCTCGGCGGCAATCGCCGGGGTGTTGCTCTTTGCCGGTGGCCAAGCGGTGCTCGCCTGGGGTGAGACCCGGCTGGAAAGCGGCCAGGCGGCCATCCTCGGCTGCACCGTATCGCTGTTCACGCCCATCCTGTCCTGGCTCATCGGGGCGAGCAGCCGGCCCGGCCTGCTTGCGTCCGCCGGGTTGCTGATCGGCTTCCTCGGCGTCGCGGTGCTGGCTGGCACCGGCACCCGCACGCCCGACGGCATCGCCTGCATCGCCATCCTACTGTCGCAGGCAACCTGGGCACTCGGTGCGGCGGTCGCACGCCGCTGGCCGGCAGGAAGCTCGTCGTTGCTCGGCAGCGGCATGCAGCTGGTGTTCGGCGGTGCCGCCTCCACCGTGTTCGGGTTGTGGCACGGGGACTGGGCGCAGGTCGCGGCGCACGGCGTCTCCGGCCGCTCGATTGCCGCGTTCGTCTACCTGATCGTGCTCGGCTCGCTCGTCGGCTTCGCGTGCTTCGGCTGGCTGGTGCAGGTGTGGCGCCCGGAACGCGTTTCGACCTACGCCTTCGTCAATCCAGTGGTCGCGCTGGCGATCAGCGCGGCATTCGCCGGCGAGACCGTCGGCCTGCGCGAGATCGTCGCCGTCGGCATCATCCTGAGCGCGGTTGCTCTGGTGATGTTGAACCGGGCGCGGCCGGGGGTCATGCGGTCTTGATCATCAGCTTGCCGAAGTTCTCGCCGCTGAACAGTTTCAGCAGCGTCTCCGGAAAGGTCTCGAGACCTTCCACGATATCCTCTTTCGACTTCAGCTTGCCGCTCGCCAACCACGCGCCCATCGCGCGGCCGCCCTCGGCATAGCGGTCGGCGTAATCGAACACGACGAAGCCCTCCATGCGGGCGTGATGCACCAGCAGGCTGAGATAGTTCTTCGGCCCCTCGACGCCATGAACGGCGTTCGTCGTGTTGTACTGCGAGATCGCCCCGCAGATGATGACGCGGGCTCGGCGCGCCAGGCGTGCCAGCGCGTGGTCGAGGATCTCGCCGCCGACATTGTCGAAATAGATGTCGATGCCTTTTGGGCAGTGCTGCGAGAGTGCCTTGCCGACATCCTCGGCCTTGTAGTCGATGGCCGCATCGAACCCGAGTTCGCCGGTGACGTAG
This sequence comes from uncultured Buchnera sp., assembly GCA_964657355.1. Taxonomy (GTDB): domain Bacteria; phylum Pseudomonadota; class Alphaproteobacteria; order Acetobacterales; family Acetobacteraceae; genus BOG-908. The sequence continues at coordinate 1,245 of CAZZVF010000120.1, read as the reverse complement.
CGGCACTTCTCGGTGCCCCCTGCGAGCCCGACGACCCTGGCGCCCTTGATGCGGGCGATCTGGCCGACCAGTGCACCGACGGCGCCGCTGGCCGCGGAGACGACCACCGTCTCGCCTTGCTGCGGGTTGCCGATGTCGAGCAGCCCGAAATAGGCGGTCATCCCCGGCATGCCGAGTGCGCTCAGATAGAGCGGCAGCGGGGCCAAAGCTGTATCCACCGTCTGCGCCGCCTTTGCGTCCACCAACGCGTAGTCCTGCATGCCGAACACACCCGCCACGTGGTCGCCTTCCTTCCAGTCGGGGTGCCTGGAGGCGACGACCTCGCCGACCGCGCCTGCCCGCATGACATCGCCAAGCCCGATCGGCGGAATGTAGGAGCGCGCATCGTTCATCCAGCCGCGCATGGCGGGGTCGAGCGAAATGTAGTGGTTGCGAACCAGGATCTGCCCGTCGGCCGGTTCCGGCACCGCGTGGGTCTCGAAGCCGAAATCGCTGCGTTTCGGCAGGCCCACCGGACGCGTGGCCAGCGTCCAGCGTCGATTGATGCGCTCGTTCATGCGAGTTTCCTCTTACTTGTTGAGCCAAGCGTTAGGACGAAAGCGGCGCCTTGTCAGCAGGGTGGTCGCCTGTGTTGCCGGGACGGGGCGGCACCATCCCCGACTGGCACCGGCGGCAGGAGAAACCCTCCTTGCCATCGGGGGCCCGCGGAACGATGACGGCCCGGCTACAACGTCATTACGCGTGCAACAGATTTCGTCGGGAAATTTCGGGCAGGGCTATGGCATATCCTAGTGAAGACAGCGCCCTCGGCTCGATGCGGCCGAAAGCGAAACGGCTTTCCGGCATCGAAGCGCTGCGTGGTGTCGCCGCTACCGCAGTGGTTTTCAGCCACGTCGCTCGTCATATCGATCGCGCTCGTGGTGCACCCGAGCTGATCATGGCATTCCAGCCGGGTCATGCGGGCGTCGACCTGTTTTTCACCCTGAGCGGCTTCATCATCCTGTTTGTGCACCGACCCGACATCGGCAACCGCTTCCGTCTGGCGCACTATGCTCAGCGCCGGTTCAATCGCGTGTTCCCGCTGTATTGGCTGGCACTGGCGCTCACCGCACTGATGAGCGCTGCCGGGCGCCACGGCACTGTTTCGATCGGCGACCTGGCCTGGTCCGCTACCCTGCTTCCCAGCTTGAGCGAGCCGGTGCTTGGTGTGGCGTGGACCCTCCAGTTTGAGATCGTGTTCTACCT
>CAZZVF010000119.1:0-8562 GCA_964657355.1 uncultured Buchnera sp. | reverse complement strand
AAAACAAAGAGCTAGAGCATTTTCCGGCAGGCATCCTGATCCAATAAGGTCGGAAAATGCTCTACGTCGCGGTAACGTAGATCCGAACGCTGTTACCTTTCTCGCTTACTCCATCGATACCTTCGAAAAGTTCCAGTGGCTCGACTTAGTTGGCATCCGATTGCAACGCCCGGCTAATGCAGCGGAAGTGGAAAGGTGGATTGAGGACATAACGCCAAACCGCTTTACAGTGATGCGTGAACAAGCTGCGGCTTTGTTGACGAGGCCGCTCGGCTCCACTTGGCGGAAGACATCGAAGCGCAGAAGCAAGAGGCCGTCCGGAAATCAATATTGGCGGAAGTAAAAGCGGCAAGTGCCTTCTGGAAGCAGATGGCAACTGCGCTGGTAACGGCTATTCTGGCTCCCTTAATTATTGGCGCAATCATTGCGGCAGCGCTAAACTATGACCGGTTCCTGCCGACGGCGAGCGACGTGTCCCACCACATAGGGGGTCCACCTTGACGCACTTACCGCGCCAGGGCCACCGGCTTCGCCCCAAGCGCATCGCCGCCCTCGAGCTGCGCCTCGATCTCCTCGAGGGAACGCCCCTTCGTCTCAGGCACCGCCGAATACGTGTAGATCCACGCGCCGATGCTCAGCACCGCGAACGTCAGGAACGCCGCCGAACTCCCAAGCGCCGCCACCAGCTTCGGGAACACCAATGTCACGACGAAATTGGACCCCCAATTCGCCACGGTCGCGATGCTCATCCCACGCCCCCGCACCGCCAGCGGGAATATCTCGGCAATCAACAGCCAGAACACCGGCCCCAGCCCGATCGCGAAGAAACCCACGTAAACCGCCACCGACGCCACGGTGATGTAAGACACCACGCCCTTGGTCCCGAGCGCGAATCCGCCCGCCAGCACCAGCAGCATGACGATCATGCCCGCCAGCCCCCAAAGCAGCAGCGGCCGCCTTCCCGCCCGGTCCATCAGCGACATGGCGACAACCGTCATGACGACATTGACCAGGCCGACGCCAGCCGTCGCCAAAATCGACACCGATGTCGACGACAACCCTGCGCTCGAAAAGATGCCCGGCGCGTAATAGATCACCGTGTTGATGCCGGTGACTTGCTGGAACACCGCCAGCGAAACGCCGACAATCAACGGCCGCCGCGCAGATGGCGCCCACAGCGCGGACCACGGAACCGCACGCCCCTCACGCGTCGTGTCCGTCCGAAGGTCGGCAAGCTCCGCATCCACGCTTCCGTCGCGCATCCGAACCAGCGCCGCGCGAGCCTCCTCGCTACGGCCTTGCCCGGCCAGCCAGCGCGGACTCTCCGGCAAGATCAGCATGCCGATGAACAGGATGGCGCCAGGCACCATGCCCAACCCCAACATCCACCGCCAGTTGTTCGCCACATCCGTCAGCCCGAAATCGGCTAGGTAGGAAACCAGGATACCAAAGGTGATGCAGAATTGGTTGAGCGACACGATCGCCCCGCGCTTCTCCTTCGGTGCCACCTCGGAGAGATAAAGCGGCGTGAGCATCGACGCGACGCCGATGGCCACTCCAACCACCGCGCGGGCAGCCAGAAGCACCGGCAGCGAAGGCGCCAGCGCAGATCCGAGCGCCCCCAGCACGAACAGCAGTGCCACCGCCAGGATCACCCGCTTTCGCCCGAACGCGTCGGACACCGACCCCGCGAACGCAGCCCCAAGCGTAGCGCCAACCAGCACGGCGCTCGTGGCCACGCCCTGCATGGTCGGATCGAGCGTAAATTCCTTCTGGATGAACGGCAGCGCGCCCGAAATCACCCCGGTGTCGTAGCCGAACAGCAGGCCACCCAACGATGCGATCGCCGCGATCAGAAAAAACTTCACCACGCCTTCTCCCCATGTCGCTTGCCGGGTCGCGTTGCCCCGGTGGAAGCTGCGTTTCGCGTGCGACACCGGGCGCGAAAGCAGCGTCCGGCCGGTCGCCGCGCAGCAACCCATGACCGCTGAACGCTTTTCCATTTCAGATGGTTCAAGAAAGAAGCAGACAAACGCCATGCGCCATTTGCCAATCGCCTCCGCGGCTGCGAGCCTTGCCGCCTGCCTGCTGACCTGCCCGGCTGCCAAAGCCCAGCAGGCGCCCGCGCCGCAGCAAAACCTCGGTTTCGGCGACTGGTTCGACTGGAAAACGATGACCGGCGACTGGGGCGGCCTGCGTACCGACCTCGAAAACGACGGCATCAAGATCCGCGGCCACTACGTGAACGAGACCTCGGGCAATCCCGTCGGCGGCCGCGAGCAGGGTGGCGCCTCCACCGGTGAAGTCATGCTCGGCGCCGACATCGAGTCTCACATCCTCGGCTGGGACGGCGGCACCGTCCATGGCACCGTCACGGAACGCGCCGGCAGCTCCCTCTCCAAGGACAAGATCGGCAACCTCCTCACCGTCCAGGAAATCTACGGCGACGGGCAGACAATCCGCCTGACCGAACTCTCCTACGAACAAAAACTCTTTGACGGCCGCGTGGACGTCGAAGCCGGACATATCAATACCGAAAACGATTTCGCCTCCTCCCCAGTCTATTTCGGCGACGCATTGTGGTGCGACTTCCAGAACAACGCCATCTGCGGCACACCCATCGCCGCCCCCATCAACACCAACGGCTACGTGGCCTACCCGGCATCCTCCTGGGGCGCCCGCGTGAAAACCTACCCGTTGCGGACCCTGTACGTCGAAGCCGGTGCCTACGAAGTGAACCCATCGCTCTATCTTGCTAGCAACGGTCTTAAGATTTCGACAAACGGCGCGGAAGGCGTGCTGACCGCAGTCGAAACCGGTATCGTGGTGGGGCAGGGCGGCTTTGTCGGCAATTATCGCGTCGGCGCCTACTATGATAATTCTGCGAACCAGGCGGTGACCGGCCAGCTCAGCCGCTTCGTGCCGAAAAACAGCCCGGCGCTCATGGCCCTTCCACTTGCCGAAAAAGCCGGCCGCTACGGTGGCTGGGTGCTCGCCGACCAGACCGTCCAGCGTGACCAGGGCAGCGACAAACGCGGCACCGTCGTCTTCGCGGCACTCGAATACGGCGACCGCGAAACAGCGCTGGTGAACTGGTTCGGCGAAGCCGGCATCGTCCGTCACGGCACCTTCAAAGGCCGCGATGGCGACACCATCGCCCTCGGCATGGCGGTCGCCAGCATCAACGGTTCCCTGCAATCCATCGAACGGGAATTCCACGAGCCGACGACTGTCGAGGAATACGTCGTCGAAACCAACTACGGCTACCAGGCCGCCCCATGGCTCAATCTACGTCCGGGATTTCAATACATCTGGCATCCAAGCGGTACCAACGAGATCCGCAACGCGCTGGTCCTGGACCTGAAAACCACCCTCACGTTCTAGGGCATCATCCGACCGAACGGGGTAACCTGTCGGATAAAGATACTCGCCAAAACAAAGGGCTTGAGCTTTTTCCGGCAGGAATCCTGATCCAATCAATAAGGTGGGAAAAAGCTCTAAAAGCCAAACATATGGTCGAGTGAGAAACCGCCTTCGTTGTTCGTCAGGCCGTGATAGCCAAAAAGGCGGCACGTCGTGTCGCGGATCAAGACATAGGCATTACGACCCGCTTGCCTGAGCATTTCCTCAGAAAAACGCTGACGTGGCTTCACCACGGCGGAGCCCGAGCACGCGATGATGAGGTCTTTGGTGTCGATCGTTTCACCATTGCTGGCGACGAGGTGGAGCTGGGTTTTCGAGCTCGGGTGCCAGGCTGCTGAAGCCGGATAGGTCAGGACGGCGAAGCTCTCGTGCAGCTCGTCGCCTAGTTTGAGGAAGAGGCGGGTCGTCAGACCCGGCGGTGGGCCGGCGTAGGATTGAGGTTCGTCTTTGTATGTCATGGCGGTGTTGTAGATGTGTGCGCCGAAGCTGGTTTCGGTGACATGGCCGCTGCTTCGGTCTTCGTAGCGGAAAAGGCCGTGCATCCAGCCATCCGCGTCGCCGCCTTCGCGGAAGTCGTAGACAAGTTCGCCGTGGCCGGCTTCGGCTGCGATGTCGTCGAGGTCGATGGCCAGATCGTGATTCCTGGGCAGATTGCCGAGGAAGCGTTGCGCGGTGAGCTGCCCTTGCTCGTTGAAAACATCGAGGCGCAGAGGAAGATTCGCCTGATTTTCCGCCATCGGTGTTGGCTGCAGGATGGTGCGGTAGCGGGCGGGGTCGAGGATCGGGAATGGAAGGAGGTAGCCACGACCGAGGAGGTTCGAGAGCGACTTGATGCCCGGATCGGGTTTCAGGTCGGCACGCTCGACGTTCATGTGGGCGATCCGCGTTCGGCCGTTGCGGTGCACTTCGTAGCGCGGGCGGACGACGTGGCGGCCGGAGCGAAGCTCGATTTGCGCGGGCCAGTGGATGCCCGGCAGCAGCGTTCCCACGTCGACCGGGACGCTGGCGAATGGCGGGATTTCCACGGCGAGCGGCACGGAATGCTCCGCGCCCATGCGATCGAGCGTAATGCCGCCTGGGGGGACAGGCACCGCGTGACTGTTCTGGATCCAGAGCGTGACGCGTTCGTCGAGGCGGGGTGCCGGCAGACCCGCATAGCGGTCGGAGGGCCACGCGTTGGCATCGTGGGTGACGGAAAGGCTGGGCTCGCCATCGTGGCCGATGACGTCCAGCGCGTATTTGACGACATCGTGGCCGGCGGCGCCGATGGCATGGATGAAGAGCTGGCCGGCGAATTCGGGCAGGTTGAAACGGGCGCGAACCTCACGGCTGTCTATGCTGTAGGCGCCTGCGTTGGGAGCGAGCGGTTGCTCCCAGGTCGCGACGGCAGCCCCGCCGCCATCGAACAGTCGCAGCCACAGGCGGACATCCGTGGCGCCGTAACCGGACCAATAATTTGCGCTGGTGAGGCGGGACGAGAGTCCTGCGCTATCGCGAAAGAAGGCGTAGTTCGTCGCGAAGTTCAGCGGGTCGAGGTAGGTCTTCCGGTTTGTCAGCATCGCCCCCGGCAGGCGGGCACGGTCGAGCGAGAGGGTGGCGATGCCGGGTGGGCAGAAGGCCTTGATGCGGTGTTCGACGCGGCTGCCATCGAAGCTGGCGAGCAGCAGCGAGCGGGCGCCGGAGTTCGGCAGATCGGTGAGCGGGCGCGCCTGGGTGCCGGCTATAATGGTGCCGAGCGCCTCGACGTCCTGGACATAGACTTCTGCCGGAAGCGGCATCTCGGGATGCAACGCGAACAGGGCGCTGGCGATGCCGTCGGGATCGAACACGGCGAGGCTGCCGGCGGCCTTGAGTTCGGTCGCGAGGCTGGCGACGGCTTCGGCCGCCAGAGGGTGGACCAGAGCCTTGTAGAGAACGTTCCCGCCGCGCCTGGCGTCGAATGTCTTGATGTCGAGCATGGGATGCTTGGTAGCCGAGGAGCCGGCGGAACCCAAGGGTCGGCCCGCGACGGACGGTCGCTTAGAATTGGTGCGACGGACGGTCGCTTAGAAGCCGAGCCTTCTTTGCACTTCGTTAGCGGCTTCCTGTGTATCGTCCAGGGGCGTGACCGGCCACGTCTCGAGGCGGCCTCTGAAACGGCGCACGCGGCGATCCTCGACGAGGCCGGATGTAAACATGCCGATGCGGCGGGAGCGGCCGGGGAGTTCCGCGAGGAGCACCGGCGCTGAAGTGGCGGCGGCTTCGGAGACCATTGAGATGCTGTCCGCCGTGACGACGATCGCGTCGGCCAAGGCGAGCATGCCGAAATATGGGTTGTCACCGGTCATGTCCCACATCCAGGCGCCCCGGGGTTCGAGCGCGTTGCGGAGTGCCGCGCGGACACCGGGGGCGGTTCGCCTGGACGGCGTGATTGCCAACCCGACCCGGTCGGCTTTCATCATGGCGGCGAGGGCTTGAGCGAGCGCCTCCCCTTCCGCTGTTTCGAGCCGGAAGCGGCCGTTGCTGCCGCCGACGAGGACGGCGACGAGGGGGCGTGGCAGGCCCGCGAAGGTGGGTGCCCACTCGGCGGCGGCCGCGGCCAGGCGTTGCGGCGTGGCGCGATGCAGGGCGGTGCGCGTGACGATGACGTTAGGGCCGGTGATTGCATCATGGCGGTTCGCTACCACGAGGTCGAAGCGGTCCAGGCGCATCCGCGGGTCCTGGATCTGGACGATCGTCTTGCCCTGGCGTCTCAACGCGGCGCCGATTGCGGCTGCGGTTCCGCCCGCCGTGAAGACGAGGTCGGCCATGGTTTCGGGCAGGCTCACGGCGTGCAGCGGGGCGGGCCAGGTGGCGGCGGCGATCCACGACCAGGGTCGGCGCGGCTTGAGATCGAAGGTCGAGGGAGCAAGGCCGGCGGCTTCCGCGAGGCCGAGAGCCTGCGCCTTGAGGCCGGCGTAAGGCTCGGTCAGAATGATGCTTTCTGGCAACGCTGCGCTGTCCGCTGGGAATGCCGGCTTCTGGCGCGGCCGCGTGCTGCCGTCAAACATGGGCTCCATCGGCTATGTGCCCGGAAAACCTTGACTTCGTACAGGTCAAGCGCCATTATTGTGCGGCGCGGCATTGACGCGACCGCTTGCTTCGAAGTGTTGCTTCAGGCGCCTGGCCGGTTTCCGTTCATTACAACACGCGCCGGCTTGCGGTCCTGCCGACCGCTTCTTCGCGACGATACGGTCCTTGCGGGCGGCGTTGCGGTTTCGGAAAGTTTTCCTCCTCTATGAACGATTTTAACAGCCTCGGGCTGGCGGCACCTTTGTTGAAGGCGCTGGCGGCGACCGGCTACACGATCCCTACACCGATCCAGCAGCAGGCAATTCCGCCCTTGCTGACGGGCGTCGACCTGCTGGGCATCGCCCAGACCGGCACAGGCAAGACGGCGGCGTTCGCTCTGCCGATCCTGCATCGCTTTTTGGGCAACCCCAAACCCTATGAGCGCAAGGCGACCCGTTGCCTGGTGTTGGCGCCGACGCGTGAGCTGGCGGCGCAGATTGCCGAGAGTTTCAAGACGTACGGTCGGCAGACCGGCCTTCGCACCGCGCTGATATTCGGCGGCGTGCCGAAAGGGCGTCAGATCTCTGCGGTTGCGGGAGGTGTGGACGTGATCGTGGCGACGCCGGGCCGTCTGCTCGACCTGTTCAACGAAGGGCATGTGCGGCTGGACCGCACCGAGGTTCTGGTGCTGGACGAGGCGGACCACATGCTCGATCTGGGTTTCGTCATACCGATCAAGCGTATCGCGCGCGAATTGCCGGCGCAGCGCCAGAGCCTGTTCTTCTCCGCAACGATGCCGAAGGAAATCGCAGGCCTCGCGGCGCAGCTGCTGCGCAATCCGGTGAGCGTGTCGGTCACGCCTGTGGCGACGACGGCGGAGCGCGTTGAGCAGAGCGTGGTGTTCGTCAACCAGTCTGAAAAACGGGCTGTGCTGACGCGCATGCTGCGCGGTACGGACATGGGCCGCACGCTCGTGTTTGCGCGCACCAAGCATGGCGCCGACCGGATCGTTCAGCATCTGACCGCCGCCGGCGTGAGTGCAAGCGCTATCCATGGCAATAAGAGCCAGGGGCAGCGCGAGCGTGCGTTGTCCGATTTCAAGAAGGGCTCCGTGCCGGTCCTGATCGCGACGGATATCGCGGCCCGCGGCATCGACGTGGATGGTGTGACGCATGTCATCAATTTCGACCTGCCTGACGTTCCGGAAGCTTATGTGCACCGGATCGGACGAACGGCGCGGGCGGGCAATTCCGGCCGGGCGATCAGCCTCTGCGATGACGGCGAGAGGGCCCAGCTTCGCGGCATCGAGAAGCTGATAAGAGCCAGGCTGCCGATAGCGGCCTGACGCCAAGGAGCACGCCAGTATCCTGGTCATCCAGAGACGCCTGTCGATGCGTCGATGCCCAAATACCTTGAAGGGTTGCTGGGCGACGTAGGGACGAGCTCTCCGGACGACGCAGTGGCGTGCTGTTTCTGGCTCCTGTTCTCGGCCGAAGGTCCCACGGACATCGTCGGCGCTACTGTTTAACGCTGGCCGCGGGCATGAAGCCTGCGGCTGACCGGACCTGTCCGCCAAGACCGCAATCGACGCCGCAGACCGTTGCTCCCTCGCCGGCGAAGTAGAGGCCTTTGGGATAGGCGATTGCGAGATTGCTGAAGAGCGCAGCGCCCTTTGGCTTATGGACGAAGGCAGGCGTCATGCGGGCAAGAGCATGGAGTGCTCTGGCGAAGGCACCGCTTTGGCAGTTGGATTGGCAATCGCCGCGTAAGCAACGTTAACTTTGCAGGGTCAGTTCGTCTCTTCGCAGCGTCTTCCGCCATTTATCTTGTGTTCATCTGTCGTTGCTAACCTGTGCTCATCGGAGGTTATCCAGATGAGTGCGATTTCAGCGTTGGCGAGCCTGCTTACCCCACCCACACGGCAAACCAGGCCACCACCACCGCCCCGAAATGAAAGTGAAAGACCGCCCACGCAGAGCAGTGTGAGCAGCAATACTTCTGCAGTGTCGTCCTCGCGTCAGAGCAGTGGCGTAAATATTATCGTCTGAGAGACTGCTAGCAGGCTGCTGAAAAATGATTTCTGGCCCGACCAGACGACACAATAATTCG
>CAZZVF010000118.1:0-8657 GCA_964657355.1 uncultured Buchnera sp. | reverse complement strand
CGTCGGCGCCGGCGCCACCGGCATCAGCATCGCCCTGCAATTCCTCGACGGGCCGTGCAGCGTGCTCCTGCTCGAAAGCGGCGGCTGGACGCCGGAGCCGGACACGAGCGCGTTGTACAGCGGCGAGGTGGCGGACGAGACGCTGCACGCGCCCGCCTCCAGCTATCGCCAGCGGCGCTTCGGCGGCACCACCACCATCTGGGGCGGCCGCTGCATGCCGCTCGATCCGATCGATTTCGAACACCGCTCCTGGATCGCCGGATCCGGCTGGCCGTTCGGACGCGAAACGCTCGAACCCTGGTATCCGCAGGCCAACACGCTGTGCGAAGCCGGCGACTTCGCCTATACGGCCGCCGCCGCATTTCCGCACGGCATGCGCAAGATGCTCACATCCTTCAAAGGCGCGCAGTTCACCGACGACACGATCGAGCGCTTCAGCTGCCCGACGGATTTCGGCATACGCTACCGCAAGCGCCTGCAAACCAGCCCCTTCGTGCGCATCGTGCTCCATGCCAACGTGACCGATATCCAGTTGGACGCCACCGGAACCCACGTCCAGTCGCTCGACGTCGCGACCCTGCGCGGACGGCGCTTCACCGTCGATGCGAAACGCTTCGTGCTGGCGACCGGCGGCCTCGAAATCCCCCGCCTGCTGCTCGCCTCCAACAGCGTGCACGCAAACGGCATCGGCAACGCGCACGACCAGGTCGGCCGCAACTACATGTGCCACATCGCCGGCACCGTCGGCGAACTGCGCGTCACGGGCGGCGCGCGCGCCGTCAGTTACGGCTACGAAATCGCCGCCGACGGGGTTTACTGCAGGCGCCGCCTGGCGCTTACCGAAGCGGCGCAGCGCCAGCATCACACCGGCAACTTCATCGCGCGCCTGCACCATCCGCGCATTCCCGATCCGCGCCACCGCACCGGAGCGCTGTCCGCGCTGTATTTCGCCCGGCCGTTCATCAGCTACGAATACGCCAGGCGGCTGCACGGCGGCGCGGCACCCGGCCTCGCCACCCACGCGAAACATGCGGCGAACCTGCTGCGCGACCCCGGGAGCGCCATGCGCTTCGGCGCCGGATGGCTGGCTCGCCGCATCCTGCCGGACCGCAAATTCCCCTCCATCATCGTGCCGTCGCGCACCAACACCTACAGCATCGACTTCCACGCCGAGCAGGTGCCGAACACGCTGAGCCGCATCACCCTCGCCGGCGAGCATGACGCCCTCGGCCTGCGGCGCATCCGGATCGACTGGCGCCACAGCGTGCAGGATATCCGCACGGTCCGCCTGGCGCTGCGCTCCCTCGGGCAAGAACTCGACGCCTCTGGCTGCGGCCGCCTGGCCTACGACGAGGCGACGCTGGAAGCCGAGATCCTGCGCGACGGCGCCTATGGCGGGCATCATATCGGCACGGCGCGAATGGCGGCGAATCCACGCCAGGGCGTCGCCGATGCCGACTGCCGCGTGCACGGAACCACCAACCTCTACCTCGCCGGCAGCGCGGTGTTCCCGACCTCCGGACAGGCCAATCCCACCCTTACCATCGTCGCCATGGCGTTGCGACTTGCGACATATTTGCAACTAGAGATTGCACATGACAGGTTTCCTATGCAAATTGCGCGAATTTTCGAAAGTAGATGCATCCAACCGGCGGCCACGATAGTTACTCCTTCATTGGAGACGGTCTTTCAAACCGCATATCGCAGCGAAACTGTTTAAAAGCACCGGGGTGGGACCGCACAGTCCCACCCCCATTGTTAACCGCGCCCCATGTCTGACCGGATGCCGATCCCCGAACGTCCAATCAAGCAGCCGCATCACGCCCGGCCGCCGGCGCCCCCCGCAGAACCGCTGCGCGCATAGCCGAGCGGCAGGTTCGTGGTGGCTTTCAGCTCCTCCATGGCGAACATGGAGCTGACGTCGAACAGCGGCAGCTTGGCGATCAGCCGCTTGTAGACCGCGTCATACGCCTCGATCGTCGGCACCACGATCTTCAGCAGGTAATCCACCTGCCCGCTCATGCGGTAGAATTCCAACACCTCGGGCAGGTCGGCCACCGCCTGCGCGAAGCTGTCCAGCCAGTCCGGCGCATGCTGGTTGGTGCGCACGAAGACGAACACGGTGACCGGCAGATTGACCTGCTTGCGGTCGAGCAGCGCCACGCGCCGGTCGATCACCCCCTCCGCCTCGAGCCGCTTGATGCGGCGCCAGCAGGGACTCGCCGACAAGCCGACCCGTTGCGCTATCTCCTCCATCTGCAGGGACGAGTCCTCCTGCAGCAGCTTCAAAATCTTGATGTCGAAGTCGTCCAGCACTGACATTTCGTACCTTCAGGCATTCCAGGATTCACGTTTCTCATTGCACCGCTCGGCAATGTCAATTCGCAAATCTACACCCGCGAGCGTGGTCTAAGCTATTGCTCACACGATCAAGGAGGCAATGATGCTCAGACGCTGGTTCCTCGCTCATCCAGCCACTCTGGACGAGACCTATCTCGAGCACATGAGCTTCGCCGGCGGCTTCGGTTTGCGCCTGCTGGCCGCCGGTTGCGCCTGCCTCATCCACGCCATCGTACCATGCCTGTTCGAACGCACCGGCAGCCGCGCGATCATGGCCATGCACGAAAAACTGGCCGCCGCGCGCCGCACGTCCGCACCGCCGGCGACATCCGGCATCGCCGCACCAGGCTGACCGGCAAGGTTTTAGGCGCGCGGCATCCGCAGCGCCGCCTGCAACACCGTGTCCAGCGCGCCGAGGAAACGCGACCGGTCGGCGCGGGTCTGCGGCGCTGGCCCGCCGGTCGTGACACCGGTCTCGCGCAGGTGACGCGCGATTTCCCGCCCCGCCAACGCGCTGCCGATATTGTCCTGCGTCCACATCTTGCCGGTCGAAGACAGAGCCTTCGCCCCAGCGGCAAGGCAGCGCGCGGCGAGCGGGATGTCCGACGTGACGCACACATCGGCCGCCGTGATCCGCTCGGCGATCCAGTCATCGGCCACATCCGCACCCTCGCCGACCGTCACCATGCTGACATGCGGCAAACCGGGCGGCCTGATCGGGCGCGATCCGTTGGACACGACGAACACCGCGACGCCCAGCCGGGTCGCGACGCGGAACACTTCCTCCCGCACCGGACAGGCATCGGCGTCTATATAGATCGAGGTCATGCGCGCAATGCCGCCGCTCCGGACCGCAGCAGGCTCAGCTCGGCGGCTTCGGGAGCGATGCCAGATAGGCGATCACCGCTTGGCGGTCCCGGGCATCCTCCAGCTTCATCGGCATCTGCGCACCCGCGATGAACGCCTGCGGACCGGCCAGCCAGCTTTCCAGCGTGTCCTTCGTCCAGACCAGGCGGGCTGCGTGCAACGCCGCCGAATACGGGTAACCCGCCACGCTGCCGGCCTCGCGCCCCACCACATTGCCCAGCGCCGGTCCCGCGATCGCATGATCCAGCGCATGGCATCCCGAGCATTTCGCCGCGAACACCGCAGCCCCGGCGCGCGCCTCAGGCGCCTCGGCGGAGAAGCGTGCCAGGTCGAGCGCCTCGTTCGGCCGGCGTGATTCGAAGAACGTGTAGGACAGCGTGATCTCGTTCACATCGGCCGTGTCGGGATCCTTGGCAATGCGCGGATCGACGAAGAACGTCACCGGCATCTGCACCGTCTGCCCCGGCGCCAGTCTCTCCTCGTTGAAGCAGAAACACTGGATCTTCTTGAAATACAGTCCGACCTTCTCCGGCGTCACGTTGAACGCCGCATGCCCGACGATGGCGTGATCGGACAGGTTCCGCGCCTCGAAGAACGCCAGCGAATCCTCGCCGAGATGCAGCTTCACCGAACGCTGCACCGGAGTGAATTTCCACTTCAGCCCGGGCGCCACGCTGGTGTCGAAAAACACCGTCACGACCCGGCCGGTCTGCGTCGTGCCATTGGCTGCCACGCGCTGCGTCGTGCCGTTCGCCCCGGTCGCTTCGCAGAACAGGCGATACAGCGTCACCGAATACGACGTGATCGTCGCCATGACGGCCAGCACGGCGACCAGGCCGGCGATGGTGGCAAAGGTGCGGCGGCGCTTTGTCATGCTGCGCTTGCATTAGGGAGCACACCTGTCCACGGCAAGAAGCGCCCGCGCGGGGCACCCCTTCGCAGCACCCCGGGCCGCCCCCGCTGTGAAGCTAGGAAAACTCTATGAAACCATAGGGTTAAACGATGACCGCCGCTGCCGTACTGACCTGGACGAAAGCATCATCCTGCCCCATGTTGCGCCGCAGCAGGAGCGCCCTCTAGACAGGGTTGCGCCGCAGAGACAGCCGTTGAGGAGACCACGCATGCTGACCATTGGCGACCATTTCCCCCACTTCGATCTCGCCGCCGTCAAGGGCGGCCCGGACGGCCTGAACATCAAGGACGCCTTCACCCGCATCACCGGCGCCAGCGACGAAGGCAAGTGGAAGCTGGTGTTCTTCTGGCCGAAGGACTTCACCTTCATCTGCCCGACCGAGATCGTCGCGTTCGGCAAGCTGGCATCCGACTTCGCGGACCGCGACTGCGTCGTCTACGGCGTCTCCACCGACAGCGAGTTCGTCCACCTGAACTGGCGCCTGCACCACGACGAGCTGCGCGAACTCACCATCCCGATGCTGGCCGATGTCAAGCGCGAGCTGTCGCAGGCACTCGGCATCCTCGACAAGGCCGAAGGCGTGGCGCTGCGCGCGACGTTCCTCGTCGACCCGCAGGGCGCCATCCAGTTCGCCACCGTGAACGGCCTCAATGTCGGCCGCAATCCGCAGGAAGTCATGCGCGTGCTCGACGCGCTGCAGAGCGACGAACTGTGCCCGTGCAACTGGAACCAAGGCGACGAATTCCTCCGCCCGGCCGCTTAATTCTACTACGCCGGCCATCTGGCGCGGCTGTCTGCGCTTCCGGTGCTAATGGCCCCAAAAGGCCACTCCGCTCCGGTTCTCGGCAGCCACGCCAGCTGACTCGGCGTAGCGAATTCACCACTGCTTTGTCTGGTTTTTTGGGGGGCCGGTTGGTCCCCCTTTTGATTGGGTTTGTGATGTCTATTGAGTCTTTGAAGGCGCGGATTCCGGATTATGCGAAGGATCTGCGTTTGAACCTGGGGTCGCTGGCGACGGATGTGACGTTGTCGAAGCAGCAGCTCGCCGGCACGTTTGTGGCTTCGGCGCTGGCGTCGCGCAATGCCGAGGTGACGCGCGCCATCGTCGCCGAATTCGGCGCCGCCTTGTCGGCCGAGGCCCTGGCCGCGGCAAAGGCGGCCGCGTCGATCATGGCCATGAACAACGTCTATTACCGCTTCACCCATTTGGTCGGGGGCGACTACCCGAACCTGCCGGCACGCCTGCGCATGAACGTCATGGCCAAGCCGGGCGTGGAAAAAACCGACTTCGAACTCTGGTCGCTCGCCGTCTCGGCCATCAACGGCTGCGGCATGTGCATGGAAAGCCACGAAAAGATCGTGCGCGCAGGCGGGATGACTCAGGAACAGGTGCAGACGGCCATACGCGTCGCCGCCGTGGTGCACGCGGTCGCTGCCATCCTCGACGGAGAAACCGCACTAGCCTGACGCTTTCGCGCCACGGACCGGTCCGCCGTTCAGAGTGCGGTAACCTAATCCATGGAAAGTGGGGCCCGAACCGACGGGTCCCCTCCATGCGATTGTTCAGCCGAACCGCGGTCCGCCCCCCGCTCGTCCAGGAGGCCGGACCCATTGCCGCCGTTGCTCTCAGCACGCCGGCCGCTCTGGAGTTGCGACCCGATACCGGCACCTCTCGCAGGCAAACAGAGGTTGCACGCGACCGTTTCATCGGCTTTGCCTTTGCAGCGGCCGACCTACTGATCGAAATCGGCCCCGACCGGCGCATTCGCTTCGCCGCCGGGTCGTTCTACGAACGCTTCCAGAAGGAAGCCGACAGCTTTATCGGCCGCCCGGTCTTCGCCATGGTCGATGCCGAGGACCATGGCGGCCTGGAAGTCGCACTCTCGCTGCTGGCCACGCGTGGCCGCCTGGTGCCCGTCGCCGTGCGGCTCGCCAACGCCATGCGAACCTGCGTCGCCCTGTCCGGACTCTCGCTGCCCGACAACAACGGCGTCGCCTGGCTTACGGTGGCGCGCATGCCGGCGGCGGTGAGCGACCCGCCGGTGCTTGCCGCCGGTCCGGTGCTTAAACGGGTGATGGATTTCCGCCTCCGCGAGGAACAGCGCGTCGATTTCGGCATGATCGAGGTGTCGGAATGGTCGCGCATCGGCAACGCAAAACGCCAGGAGCTGGAGGCGAGCATCGGCGAGGCGCTGCGGCAGGCCGGCGGCGAAGGGGCACTCGCCGCCGCGCTGGCCGAAGGCCGCTTCGGCGTGCTGTCGCAGCAGGGCATGGACGTCGCCGAAATCGAAGGCAGGGTCCTGCAGATCCTGCGCCGCGCCGGCAGCGGCAATGCCGTCGACGGCGCCTCGGTCGCAGTCGAACCAGGCGCCATTCCACAGATCGACGCGGTTCGCGCCATGCGGTTCGCACTCAGTTCGTTCGTCAGCGGGGGCACCAAGGGGGTCGCGGGAGCGGGCTTCGACCAGGGCCTGCGTGGCTTCCTGGACAAGACGGAGACACATGCCGTCGCCATGCGCGCCGCCATCGAAGGCGCCCGCTTCAAGCTCGTCTTCCAGCCGGTCGGAGCCCTCGCCTCCCGCCAGATACACCATTTCGAGGCCCTGCTCCGGCCCTTGGCGATCGAGGGCCTGACGTTCACCGGACCCGAGGACTTCGTCGCCCTCGCCGAAGCCATGGGGCTGGTCGAGGCACTCGACACGGCGGTGCTCGCCCAGGCAACCGATGCGATAGCGGGCTCCAAGGCCACGATCGCCATCAACATATCCGGCGTGTCCATGCAGAACGGCCGCTTCCGGCAGAACCTCATGGACCTCATCATGAAGAACCCGTCGCTGCCCGAGCGCCTCATCGTCCAACTGACGGAAACCGCCGACATCGACGACATGAATGCAGCCGCCGAAACGATGCAGAGCCTCGGCAGTGCCGGCATTCCGGTCTGCCTCGACGATTTCGGCGCCGGCTTCGCCTCGCTCCGCTCCCTGCGGGATTTTCGCGTCTCCTACGTCAAGATCGACGGCTCCTATGTCCGGCAGATGCTGAACGGCCCGCGTGAATGCGGCTTCGTCGGCTCGATGGTCGATCTCGCCCGCTCCGTCGGCGCCGACACGATCGCGGAGTCGATCGAAACCGAAGCCCAGGCCGCCGCCTGCATCGACCAGGGTGTGCTGTTTGGCCAGGGATGGTTGTTCGGCAAGCCCGGGGCGCTCCCGGGCTCACTCTGACACCTCAGGCCGTCTTGCCGGCCTGGCTCTTCAGTCGCTTCGAGCACGCGCTGTAGTAGCCGCCGCCTTTCTGCACCCATTTCAGGTTGCCATTGCCGGTGGAAGCCTTGTTGACGCGATACTGGTCCAGGCAGGTGTGCCGCCGCTGAGCGCCCGCCTTCTGGCTCGCGTATTTCGCGGCAACCGACGACGGAAATTTTAGGCTGCCCGAAACGCTTCGGGCAGCGTTGGGCGCGGCCGCCGGTGCAGTCGCCTGAACCGAAGGTGCAGTCGCCTGGGGCATCCCGGCTTCATCCGGCGCCGTTGCCTGCCCAGGTGACGCGACCGGCGCCATCTGCGCCAGCGCCGCGGCTGGTATGGCAGCGAGGAACACGGCAAGCACGCAGCACGCCAGCTTTGCACCGCAGGTCGCTTTGTCGAAACTCATGGCCGGATTTCCCTTGTCGTTACGAGACCGCAAAAGACCTTGTAGTCCTTCCAGAACGTTTTGATAGCCCATTGACTTCGCGCCTCTTGACGCAGCGTGCTTTCGCTTGGAAGCACGCGCCATGCAGCGCGTATTCTCCGGCATCCAGCCCTCGGGCATTCCCACGATCGGCAACTATCTCGGCGCAATCCGGAACTGGGTCGCACTGCAGGATGGGCACGAATGCCTGTTCTGCGTGGTCGACCTGCACGCCATCACGACGTGGCAGGATCCGGCGCAACTGCGCTCGCAGACCCTGGAGATGGCGGCAACCCTGCTCGCCTGCGGCATCGACCCGCAACGCTCGACGCTATTCGTGCAATCCTCTGTCGCGGCGCACGCCCGCCTGGCCTGGATCTTCAACTGCGTGGCCCGCCTCGGTTGGCTCAACCGCATGACCCAATTCAAGGACAAGGCCGGCAAGGACCGCGAAGCCGCCTCGTCCGGGCTCTACGTCTACCCGAACCTCATGGCCGCCGACATCCACGCCTATCACGCAACGCGCGTTCCGGTCGGCGACGACCAGAGGCAGCATCTCGAACTCGCCAACGACATCGCGGAGAAGTTCAACCACGATTACGGCACGGATTTCTTCCCGCGCATCGAACCGCTCATCCTCGGCCCCGCCGCGCGCGTCATGAGCCTGCGCGACGGCACGAAGAAGATGTCCAAATCCGATCCCTCCGACCAGAGCCGCATCAACCTCACCGACGATGCGGAGACCATCGCGCTCAAGATCAGGCGCGCCAAGACCGATCCCGAGCCGCTTCCCGCAGATCCGGAAGGCCTCTCCGAACGGCCTGAGGCGCGCAACCTGGTGGGCATCTACGCAGCGCTCGAAGGCTCC
>CAZZVF010000117.1:0-8673 GCA_964657355.1 uncultured Buchnera sp. | reverse complement strand
CGATGTTCCAGCCGGTCGGCGGCATGGACATGATCGGCAAGGCTTTCGCGCGCCAGGTCGGCGATCTCATTACGCATAATGTCCAGGTCGTCAGCATCCAGCAGGATGATGCCGGCGTGACTGTCGCCTATCGTGACAATGCATTCGGCGGCGCGCCCACCCAGGTGCGCGCGGATTACTGCGTCTGCACCATTCCTTTGCCGGTGTTGAGCCAGCTCGAAGTGCAGGTCAGCGAGGCGATGAAGCTGGCAATCGCGGCCGTGCCCTACCATTCATCGGTCAAGGTCGGGCTCGAGTTCAAGCGGCGCTTCTGGGAAGAAGACGAGGCCATCTATGGCGGCATCACCTTCACGGATCTGCCGGTCAGCGTCATGTCGTATCCCAGCCACGGCTATTTTTCGACGGGCCCAGCGGTGATGCTTGGCGCCTATATGTTCGGCGCCGCCGCGCTCGATTTCGCCGGCATGGAGCCGCAGCAGCGCGTGCAGGCGGCACTCGTACAAGGTGGCCAAATTCACAAGCAATATCCCGATGAATTCCTCTCGGGCGTCGGTGTTGCGTGGAGCCGGATGCCGTGGACGCTGGGATGTTGCAGCGAGTGGAGCGCAGAAACCAGGAAGGTGCATTACCGGACGTTGACCACGATGGACCGCCGCATCGTGCTCGCAGGCGAACACGCATCCCATGTCGGTTGCTGGCAGGAAGGCGCACTGCTGTCGGCACTCAGCGCCATCGAACAACTTCATCAACGCGCGGTGCAGGCAGGATGAAGCGTACGATACTGGCGGCACTTTGCTTTGTTTGTGCGGCGAATTCCGCTGACGCCGACAGTGCCAGCGACGACACTCAGGTAATCCATGCGCAAGGCGGCGCAGCGGTGTACCAGCACGCCTGCCAGGGCTGTCACATGCCGGAGGGAAGAGGTGCCGTCGGCGCCGGAAGGTTCCCGGCCCTTGCGGGGGACGCAAGATTGGCGGGTGCCGGGTACCCGGTATCGATGGTGCTCAACGGGCATGGCGGGATGCCATGGTTCGACGGCATGCTCAACGATGTGCAGATCGCCGACGTGGTGAATTATGTGCGCACTCATTTCACCAATCACTATACCGACATCGTGGCACCCTCCGATGTTGCCGCTGTAAGGCAGCCGACACCAACCCCCGAGCGGTGAAACTTAGAGCATCGCTGGACCGGGCGGTATAAATTGTCGGATAAAGATGCTCGCGTAAACAAAAAGCTCTAGCGGTCCGGTCGCCAGAGCGCCGGGTTCGGCTTGGCATGAACGACTGCGGAGGCCACGAAACTGCCATCGTGATAGTCACCGCGGAACCCGGCCGCGTCGCCGCGGCCGAGGCCGACGAGATGCGAAGACCTCCTTGCCGGTGCTTCATCTATCGTAAGCGTCTTGCCGTCACGCGCGACGATGGTTGCGGTGTCGCCGTTTACCGACATGACCCTCCCCCAGATTTCGTGCGGAGACGTGTTGTGCGTCAGAACCCGCACGGCAGGAACACGATAAATCCGCCCCGAGCCTGGGGCGCCTGGTCCGAAGATGGCCAGCGAGCGATAGGTCGCGACATAGACGTGGCCATTTGCCGCAAGCGGCACGATGTTGGCATTGGTCTGGCTAGCGTTCGGCCATGTCCCAGCGACCGCGCTGAACAGCGTCTGCGCGCTGGTGGGATCGATTGCGTAGAGCATCATGTTTGCAGGATCGCTGTCGACCGGACGCCCGAGTGCCCAGATGACTGCGCTGCCGGGTGTCGTCCCGTTCGATGAAACCGACGTGAAGAAGCCGGGGTCCTGACCGGACGTGATTGTCGTGGTGCTTAGCTGCACAAGTTTGGTGGCGGGCGATGTGCGCAGTTTCCAGACCCGTAAGGTCGAGCCTGTGCTTTCGACGATCCGCGCGGCACCGTCAGGGCCGTTGAAGGTGCTCGGGCCGCACCAGCAGCCGCCATCATTCGTGTATTGCCCGATAATGGCGTCGCGTCCGGCTTTGCCCTGGCCGCCGAGAGCGTCGCGGTTGAGCAGAAGCATCGGGCCTTTCTTGCCGGCTATGACAGCGAGGTTCGGGCTGGCTCCTTGTTGCGGCGGCAGCAGCATGACACCACCCGCTCCGAGATCGCCGTCGGACTTGTCGAGTGCGAGTTCTCCCCAATTGGCACCGGACGGGGTGTAATAACCCTGCACGGTTTGCAGGTCGGTGGAAAGATTGACGACGCTTTCGGCCAAATTCCAAGTGTGATTGTAGTTCCCGACATCGGTGTTGCCGGTTGCGAAGAACAGGCCGCTCTTGTCATCGGACGCGATGCCGTAGCCGGACATCCAGATGGTGCTGAGAAAGAAGTAATCCGGATTGAAGCCTTGCCGGTCGAGCAGGCCGGGTTGGGGCAGGGGCGCCAGCGTGTTTGCCGACCAGCCCAGCAGCCATCCACGCGCCTTGTAGGCTTCGTAGTCGCAGTAGCTCGCGAAGCCTGCATAGATGACGCCGTTCGACAGCAGGAGAGCTGCTCTCGCCCGTTGCGCGTTCGCGTCGAAGCCCGCCGTGCCACCACCGACGAGATTGGAGGTGGCACTCACCGTCGCCGCCGGGACCTTGTCTGCCAGCGTTCCGACATCCAGCGCGTGCAGCCGGAACACGGCCTGGCTGTTCTCGTCGGTATAGCTCATGACGTAGAGCGTGCCGGCGGCCGCATCGATCACCGGCGTGCTGCCGATGCCCAGCGTCGCGTCGCCATTGCTGCAGCCACCGGGAAGATTGCCCAGTGGCACAGGCGTTCCAAGCGATTGGGTCAGCAGTACGGCGCCGCTCGCGGCATCGATCGCGTAGACAGTGTCATTTTCTGTGACAACGTAGACGACGTCATGAACGCCACCTGCGATCGCCACACCGGTCATCAGGAGCGGCTGCGCGTCGACCTGGGCGTCTAGGAAAACCTGTTGCTGCAGAACCAGCGATGCAGCGTTGCGCGTGGTCAGAATTGTTTCGTTCGGATTCCAGCCGGTTCGCAGGTTATCGGTGTGGTAGGTCGTGATGTTCGCGGCGAACGCATGGTTTGCCCACAAGGACACCATGGCGAACGTCGCGAGGACGGCGAAACGGGCGGACATGGCTTTGATTTCGCCTGGCAAATTGGAACGCAACAGTATCGTCGCCATCTTCGAGCTTGCACAGGCAAATAACCGATCCGGTGATGACATGCGCGCGAGCCTTACAATTCAACCGGCACTACGCCGCGGTCCGCGAGAAATGGCTTAGGCCGCTGCCGCAAGTGGGCGGCGGGCTTGATAAGGTGCGGCGGCTTAGGCCGCTGCCGCAAGTGGGCGGCGGGCTTCGAACAGCGACGTGGCGAAGGCGTAAAGCTCGAGATCGAGCCGGTTCGCCTCGATCAGCCTTGCGGTCGTCTCCGGTCCGAGCTGCTCCTCGACCCAAGCGACCGCCGCCGCCTCGCCGCCGGGATCACCGGGTCCCGCATTCACACGTACTTCGTAGTGGCGCAATCCCGGCACGCTTGTTCCATAGCAATCCTGGAACGCCTGCATGGATTGGGCGAAGCGCCGCACCAGCCCGAACGCGGGGAAACTCGCCAGCAGCGCTTTGGCGAACTCCAGATCGGCCGCACCCGGCTCCGCGAACCACGGCACCTCTGCCCGCACCGATGCTTCCGACAGATGCGACACCTGGTAGTTGCCGATGCCGGAGCGATGCCCGGCGACTGCCAGCCGCTCCTCCACGTAGCCCTTCAAGCTCCCGCGCATCGCCATCGCATGGTCCGGCTGGGAAGGATCGCGCAGGGCGAATTCATACACCGAGCGCACCCGGTCGAGCGGATGGCGCAGCAGGACGATGGGGCAGGCGCGCTCGTCATGCAGGCCGGGCCAGGCGAGCGACGTCGCGTGCGAGGACACGGCGCGCAGCTTCGGGTTGGCCGCGCAGAAATCGCGTAGATCGGCCATGCGCGCCGGCTTGGTGCCCGGGTTGGGGTCGAACGCCGCCCAGCCGGCGCCAAAACTCTCGGCCAGCAGGCGGTCAACGCTGCTGCCGGCGTTCTTATAAATGTGATAGTGCACGATGACGCCGTCGCCGGATCCGCCACGCGCCATGCTGCTCGTTCTCCTCATGGTGCGAGCAATTGCAAGCGATCCCCCATGTGGCAAGGTTGGCCGTAGAACCGGCCGGAGAACGTGCATGGATGCCACCGATCCCAAGCAGGGCCCCACCGGCCTCGAGCAGATGCGCATGCTGATGCAGAAGGGCAAACGGCCCGGCATCGCGGTCTCGCTCGACTTCGACCTGGTGGAAATCGAGGAGGGCAGGGCGGTGTTCGAAGGTACGCCCGGCCTGCACGCCTATAACCCGATCGGCACGGTGCATGGCGGCTACGCGGCCACCCTGCTCGATTCGGCCTGCGGCTGCGCGGTGCACTCCAGCTTGGCACCCGGCCAGGCCTACACGACGCTCGAGCTGAAAGTCGCCTACCACCGCGCGCTGAAAGCCGACACGGGCAAGGTGCGCGCCGAGGGCAAAGTCGTCAGCATGGGCCGCCGCGCCGCCTTCGCCGAGGCAAGGCTCGTCGATGCGGAGGGGAAGCTCTATGCCTCCGCCACATCCAGCCTCCTGGTGATCACGCCTTGAGACAGACTGTCTCCGCATAGGAGGCAGCTTGCCTTCCCCGGGCTAGTTGCCGTTAGCTGCTGCCAAAGATGCGGTCGGCAAGGCCGCCGGTCAGGGAGGCTCGTGGCTATGGTCACGCATACCAAAATCGCCATCGTCGGCGCCGGGCTCGGCGGTATCGGCATGGGCATCAGGCTCAAGGACGAAGGCGAGACCTCGTTCGTGCTGCTGGAAAAGGCGGACCGTGTCGGCGGCACCTGGCGCGACAACACCTATCCGGGTGCAGCCTGTGACGTGCAGTCGCACCTCTATTGGTTCTCGTTCGACGACCAGCCCGACTGGAGCCGCATCTATCCGCTGCAGCCGGAAATCCTCGCCAATATCGAGCGCCTGGTGGCGCGTCACGGTATCGCGCCGCATATCCGCTTCAACGCGGAACTTTCCGAAGCGCACTGGGACGATTCGGCACTGCACTGGCGCCTGACGCTGAAGGACGGCAGCGCGCTCACCGCAAATACCGTCATCACCGCCTGGGGCCAGCTCAACAAACCCTCCACCCACGGCATCACCGGCGTCGAGTGTTTCACCGGCCAGTGGTTCCACTCCGCGCAATGGGATCATTCCGTCAAGCTCGACGGCAAGCGCATCGCCAGCATCGGCAATGGCCCGAGTGCGGCGCAATTCATTCCAGAACTTGCAGCATTGGCCCGCCATCTCACCGTGTTCCAGCGTTCGCCGAACTACGTCGTGCCGCGTCTGGACCGGCCTTACACGGAGGAGGAACGCCGGTTTTTCCTCGACGATCCGGTCAAGCTCTACGAGAGCCGCGAGGTGTTCTACCGCGATCATGAAACCTGGCATGGCGCCATGCGGCAGAATACGCCTACGGCCGCGGAATTCGGCCGTGTGGCGCGCGCACACCTGGAAAACCAGGTGCAGGATCCGGTGCTGCGCGAGCGCCTGTGGCCGGATTATCCCGTAGGCTGCAAACGACTGGTGATTTCCGACGATTATCTGCCCGCCATGGCGCGGCCGAACGTGTCGCTCGTCACGGAACACATCGACCGCATCGAGCCCACCGGGGTGCGCACCAAGGACGGCGTACTGCATGAAGTGGACGTGATCGTCTATGGCACCGGTTTCGATACGCTGAATTTTTTAGGTGCCGGCGATATAACCGGACGGGGTGGCGTTTCCTTGCGCGAATTGTGGAAGGAGGCGCCGGAAGCCTATCTCGGCATCAGCGTCGCTGGCTTTCCGAACTTCTTCATGCTGTATGGCCCGAACACGAATCTCGGCCACAACTCCATCCTGCTCATGCTGGAATGCCAATACGCCTACGTGCTGCAGGCGCTGACCGCCTTGCGCGAGAACAGGGCACACGCGCTCGACGTGAAGCCGCACGCATTGGCCTCGTTCAACGCGCAGCTGCAGGAGGAATTGCGCGGCAGTTCCTGGGCCGGCAGCTGCATCTCCTGGTACAAGACGGCTGATAACCGCATCACCAACAATTGGTCTGGCTCGGTGGAGGATTACAAGGCCCGCACCGCCAGGCTCGAACTCGCGCATTACGAGTTGATCGGCGGCACCGCGACCTTCGTTCCGGCCCATCTGGAAGCCGCGAATGATTGAGGTTCCGTTTTATTGCCAGGCGGTCCACGGGCCTTATGAGAGCGCCGCGATCGGCGACCTCGCTCTGGACAATGGCGGTATGCTGCCGGATTGCACGCTCGCCTATGCAAGCTTCGGCACGCTGAACGAAGCGCGCGACAACGCCATCCTCGTCACCACCTGGTTTTCCGGCACGTCGAAAATCATGGAACAGGCCTATATCGGCCCCGGCCGCGCGCTCGATCCGGCAAAATACTTCATCGTTGTCGTCAACCAGCTCGGCAGCGGCCTGTCCTCCTCGCCGCACAACACGCAAGAGCCTTTCGGCGGCGCAAACTTTCCAAAGATCAGCATCGCCGACGACGTGCGCGCGCAACATAGACTGCTGACGGAAAAACTCGGCATCACGAGCCTCGCTCTGGTCATCGGCGCTTCGATGGGTGCCGAACAAACCTACGAATGGGCGGTGCGCTACCCGTCCATGGTCAGGCGTGCCGCCCCGATTGCCGGAACAGCGCGCACCACGCCGCACACGGCGCTCTACGCAGAGTCGCTGATGGACGCGATCCGCTCCGATCCAGCCTGGAACAACGGCGACTACGCCAGCGCCGACGCGGTGCACGAGGGGCTGCGGCGGCACTCCCGGCTATGGGCCGTCATGGGTGCCAGTCCCGCGATGTATAACAACCGCTCCTGGCAGGCGCTCGGCTTTGCCACGCTCGACGAATTTCTGCTCGGGCTGCTCGACGCGTCGTTCCTGCCGCACGACCCGAATGCGCTGCTCGCCCAGGCGTGGAAATGGCAACATGCCGACGTCTCGCGCAACACCGGCGGCGATCTCGCGGCATCCCTCGGCCGCATCACAGCGAAAACGCTGGTCATGCCGATCGACACCGACATGTTCTTCACCGTGGCGGACTGCGAAGCCGAACAGCGCCTGATCCCCGGCAGCACCCTGCGCGTGCTGCACACCGACTGGGGCCATGTCGGCGTCATGGGCATGGACCCGGACTTCCTCGCACAGGTCGACGAAGGATTGAAAACGCTGCTCTCTTCCTAACGACCTCTTCCTGACGGCTGGCGTTCTCAGATCCTTCAGGCCGGCTCACGCATCTTCTGCAGCCCCATGCGGCTCATCTTGCGGTGCATCGTGGCGCGGCTGACACCGAGCGACTTTGCCGCCGCGGAAACATTGCCGCCGCAGCGGGCGAGGGCGCGTTGCACCACGCCGCGCTCGGCACTGCCGAACCCCTCCGCCGCCTCGTCCTCGCCGGCCAGGATCGCACTCGCCGGCAGCTTCCTGGAAAGATTCTCGTCGGTGATGCCGTGCGCCAGCCGTGCGGCGCGCGAGGCGCCGACGATCAGATCCTCGTCGTCGATGGCGAGCAAGGCGGCGGCCCCGATATCGTGCCCCGGCGCCAGCACGATACGCGCGCGCGGAAATGCCTGCCGGAAATGGCGCGCCTCGATGCGCCGTGCGGCATCCGCCACCGCCGACGCGATCAGGCCCACGAAGGCCTCGGTCAGGTCGGCGCGGCAGGACGACACGTCGAGCGCCGCCGCGAGCCGGCCCTGATGGTCGTAGATCGGCGCCACCGAGCAACTCAGCCCGGTGTTGCGCGCGTGGAAATGCTGGTCGCGGTGGATGGTGAGAGCGCGCTCCTCCGCCAGGCAGGTGCCGATGCCGTTGGTGCCCTCTTCGGCCTCGCTCCACACCGTACCCGTCCACAGGCCCCAGCGCTGGAAGGTGTCGTCGTCGGCGCAATGGCCGCGCCGGTCCACCGGCACGCCGTGCCGGTCGGTGAACAGCACGCAACACCCGGTATCGCCCACCGCCAGATAGAGCCGGTCCAGATTAGGCTGCGCCGCATGGAGCAGCGGCTCCACCCGCTCCTGCGCCTCACGCAACTCGCAGGCGCTCAGCGTCCGCGGCGGCCGCGCCTCATGCGGATCGAGCCCGTAGCGGCTCAGCGAGCGCACCCACGACGCATAGATCGCCGACCGCCCGGAAGCCGACGGGTCGCCCGCCACGGCGAGAATGCGGTCCGCGTGCTTCAATGACGCCCCCTCCGGTGAAACTTCTTGTTTCTTTTTCCTGGACGGTAGCGCTGCATGAGCCGGTCGGCAACCGATCTGTCGCAGGATTGCGACACTCCATTGAACCTTCTGTCCGCGGCCCCGTGCAATCAAGCCGACAAGAGCCGATTAAGGCGTTCTGGCGTGCCAGGGCCTGTTAGCTGGACCGCGTTCAAAGTGGGTGACATCTTCGCCATACCGGTGGAAACTATGCCCTGCCACGCAGCCTGGCACGCCTCGGCACCGTGCCGACATGGCGTTTATGCTGCGGCAGAACTTCTACCCCGCTGGCCCGGCGGAGTTGTCGTTCAGCACGACGGAGACCTCGAGAGTGCCTCGCCTGTGTCACGGGCCAGCCTTTGTCACGG
>CAZZVF010000116.1:0-8673 GCA_964657355.1 uncultured Buchnera sp. | reverse complement strand
ATTGATAACGCGGCCGATCCGGCTTGCGCATTCTGCCAGCATCCGAACGATCGCATCGGTCCGCCTGGCATCCTCCACAGCTGAACCCGTGACTTGCGATGAGAGCGCCACCTGGCGCTTGATCTCGTCAATCGAGGTGGCCAGTTGCTCGGCCGCCGCCGCGACAGACTGGATTCCGGCGCTCGTTTCCTTTGCAGCCGACGCAACGTGCTCTGTTCGCCTGGTGCTGGTCTCAGCAGCAGAAGACATGATTTGGGCAGTATTCTCCAACGCCGCGGCAGAATCGCGAAGCTCGATGACAACGCCGTTCGTCGAATTGTCGAAGGTTGCCGCAAGCGAGGAAAGGCGGTCCCGGTTCGCCTCGGCCTGCAATCGGCCTTCACGGGCGGCGCTGCCGGCGGCTGCCGCGCTTTCGGCGCGGGCGTGTAGCTCCGCCCGCATCGCGTCTATGTCGAGAAGAAGCCGGCCAAACTCGTTGGATCGCCGACGCGTGGTCTGGCTAGAGAGATCGCCGCCTGCGATGCGACCGGCCGCCGCTCGGGCAGTTGTGAGCCCACCAGTCACGCTCAGAAACACCCAAGCAATGCTTGACACGACCAGCACCGTTGTAGCCAGGGCCACGACAACGAACACCGTCACTTGTCGATGCGCGTCGAGGATCATGGCGGCTTGGCTGCGATCGGTCTGGGCCCCGATATCTTTGACAAGTTGGTCGACGCGGGATGAAATCAGATCCCGCTGTCTCTCAAGACGATCCGGCTGCGGTAGGCTCAGAGCAGCGGGCTCATGTCGGCCTGGCAAGTAGTGTTCTGCTGCCTGTTGCCAACCCCGTACGGCAATGAGCGTTTCCGCCGCATGGGTTTCAAGTTGGGCGTCCGACAGGCGGGACTGAAGCTCGGACCATGCCGCGGTGAAGCGCGTGAACTGCGTTTCGAAGCGCTCGGCGGCTCCATCAGCCTCGCCCAGTGTCGCCGCGTTCTGAACCTCATTCAGCGCAGCGTTGGCGAGGATAAAAGCATTTTGTCCGAGACGCGCGGCATCAACGCCGTGAATGGCTCGCTCCGTGGCTGCGGCCATCGTTGCTGCACTATTATACAGCGAGGTCACTCCCAGCCATGTCAGGAGAGCAAGCCCAGCTAAGACGCAGAAGCTGGTGAAACCGAGTTGGTGACGGATTTGCATGTCTTGGACCGCCTCTAATTCGGCAATGCGGGTACGGGGAAGCTGCGCGCCGGCTCGGAAAGACTGGTTAGAAACGCTTTGATGTCGCGAAACTGCTGGGCCGTGGGTTTGAACGGGTGCATCAAGGCCGACCGGGACAGACGGTCGGCGCCGCCTGAAATGTAGTGACCTAGTACACGGTCCAGGTTGGGCAGGGAGCCGTCGTGCATGTAGGGAGCGCGGAGCGCGACGTTACGGAGAGTGGGCGTCTTGAAGGCGTGCTCCGCCTGAGGTTCGTTCGGTGAAATTCCGGCTCGCCCGCGATCGGAATCGGCCAAGCCGATATCGTGAAATTTGCCATCCGTGAGCGCCCAGCCAGTGTGGCATCCAGCGCAACCGGCGGTCGCCGCGAACAGCACAAAGCCCCGCTTTGCGGCGTCCGGGATCGCCGCCTCATCGCCCTCCAGCCAAGCGTCGAAGGGAGCTGGACCGCTCGAAACGGTTCGCTCGAACGTCGTGATCGCCTTGGTAATGGTCGCGATCGAGAGGCCCTGGCCGGGGAAGGCCCGCTCAAACAATGGACGATAACCCTGTATCGCCTGTAGCTTCGCCGGCAACGTCGTCAGGTTCTGATCCATCTCGCGGGGATTGGCCATCGGGCCGACAGCCTGCGCCTCCAGTGTCGGGGCCCGGCCATCCCAGAAGAAGATCTTTCCCCATGCGCCATTAAGAATGGTCGGTGTATGGCGGCCCAGCTCGCGCAAGCCCTCCCCATGCCCGAACTTCAATCCATCCTCCCAGCCAAAGGACGGATTGTGGCAGCTGGCGCATGAAAGCGAGCCTGAACCGGAGAGACGCGCATCGAAAAATAGCGTGCGCCCTAATAACGCGGCTTCAGGCGTGAATGGATTATCGTCCGGAAAGGGTATTGCAACAGGCCTGCGGAACTGGGCTTTCAGCTCGTGCAGGTTGGATGGAGCGGTGAAGCCGTCCGTCTCAGCCGCCTGACAGATGCCGATGGACATGACGGCCACGAAAAGGCGTAGAATGTTATGCACGCAACCATCTCCCGGGTAGAGCATCATCCGACCGAACGGGGTAACCTGTCGCATAAAGATGCTCGCAAAAACAAAGGGCTAGATTTTGTTTCCGATTCACTTTGATCGGAAAAAGCTTAGCCGTCGTAGGCAATTTTTCAGGCTGCGCGTACGCCTGCAATGAAGTCGTTGACCTCGTTCGTGAGCTGCTCCGCTTGCTGAGAGAGACCGCTGGCGGCACCGAGCACCTGCCCTGCAGCGGCTCCGGTGTCATTCGCAGCTTGGCTCACGCCGGCGATGGTCGCGGTCACCTCCTGGGTGCTGGCGGCAGTCTGCTGAACGTTTCGGGCGATCTCGGCCGTTGCAGCCCCTTGCTCCTCGACGGCAGCCGCGATGTTCGAGGCGATGACATTCACTTCGTCGATCGTCGCGCCGATCGCCTTGATCGAATGCACAGCCTCTCCGGTCGCATCCTGGATCTGCCTGATCTGGGCGCCAATTTCCTCGGTGGCCTTCGCGGTCTGCCCCGCCAGGGTCTTCACTTCGCTTGCGACCACGGCAAAGCCCTTGCCCGCATCACCGGCTCGTGCCGCCTCGATGGTGGCGTTCAGCGCCAGGAGGTTTGTTTGCGCCGCGATGCCGGTGATCAACTGCACAACATCGCCGATCTTTTGCGCGCCGTCGGCCAGGGCCCGCACGATGGTGTCGGTCCGACGGGCATCCTCGACCGCCTTGCCGGTAGTCTTCGCCGACTGGGCCACCTGCCGGCTGATCTCGTGGATCGAAGCCGACAGCTCCTCGGCTGCCGCGGCGACGGTCTGCACCCGGGCGCTTGCTTCTTGGGCCGCCGCCGCAACCGTCGTGGCCTGCTGATTTGTTTGCGTTGCCGTGGCGGACATCGACTGCGCGGTCGCCTGCAGCTTCGTCGCGCCCGACGACAGCATCGACACAAGAGAACCGACTTTGGCCTCGAAAGCGTCAGCGGTCTGGTTCATCGCCGCGTTCTGCGCGGCGGCAGCCGACAGTTTGAACTTCTCCTGTTCGCCTGCAAGCCGCTTCGCCTCCAGCCCATTGTTCTTGAACACCAGCAGAGACTGCGCGAGCGTTCCGATCTCATCCTTGCGGTCGGTCGCCTGAACATCGACGGTAAGGTCGCCGCCCGCCAGACGCTGCAACGAGCGGGTCATGACAGAGAGGGGGCGCAACACGAGAAAGAAAATAATCGCGGCAAGTATGCCAAGAGAGAACGCGAGTCCGACGCCCGCTATACCATAGAGGCGCAAAAGAACTTTCCCGGCGAGTTCGTTCGCATCGACTTGCGCCTTTTCCATCTCGGCGTTCCGCCGAGCCATATTTGCCTCGTCCTCCGCCGCGACCGCCCGTCTGGCAGCGGCGACTTCGGACATTGACAGTCGAACGGCGGCTTCTTTGTCATGGCGAAAACTAAAATCAATGCTTTGATCGGCCAAGTTCCGATAGACAAGCATGTCACTCTTGAACTTTTGGTTCAGTGCCAGACGAGTTGGATTGTCGGCCAGTGCGATCAGCTTATCGACCGCGACATTCGCCGCATCCATTCGGCTGTTAAACCGATCTCGATAACCTTTGGACTTTCCTTCGTCAGTCTCAATGACGATCATCTTTTCTTGGATGCCGGCATCATTGAAATTGCTGATCATTGTCAGGCTTGCCGCCTTCCGGGCCGCGAGCGTGTCAACGATATTGCGCGTATTTTCGCGTAATGCACCAATGCCGCTCCGTGCGGTCCAGAGGATCGCACCGATGGTGATGGCAAGAAGCGAGAGGGGGATCAGGAGTTTGTAGCCGATCTTGAGGTTCGTGAATGACCGAAGCATAGACACAGGATTCTCCCGAAGCGCGTTCCACGCTTTGGCTGGTCCGGCCCGCTCGTCAACGCGCCCTGCCCACCTCAGCATCTTAGAGACCGTTCGAGAATGCGCGACGGCGGTCATCCAACGCGGTTTTCCTGCGCTCCGGTGCTCACGGCCACACGAGGCCGCTCTGCTCCGGTGCTCGGAAAGCCCCGCTGGACCGGCACCAAACGGTGCCTCTGACTCGCCGTCCCACATCTCAAACGGTCCCTTAGGAGATAGGCCCGTAAAGCTAATAATTGGTGTAGGACCGTTTTCGAGGTCGAGGACTCTGTCGAACCACTCTTATCCGGCTCTGCCAATCATACTTGGCTGACGAAGGCCGGGCAGCGCCTTCAGGTCCCGCGCCACGATCCGCACGTCATGCACCGCATCGACCATTGGGCGGCTGACCGGCGGGGTGAACGATGCGTCGAGCAAATTCCCATTCATCGCTTCCGTGATCGGCAGGGGTATCGCCGATGGCCTGGTGCGGGACCTGATTGCGACCGGGTGTGATCGAACCGACCTTGATGAGGCGGCACGCCGACCTGACACGCATCGTCATCACATTCCTATTACCTGGCATTGAAAGTCAACGGCGCCAACTGAGGCTTTTCTTGCCGAATAGGCGAGATTTAGAGCAATACTGCGCAAAAACGGTGTAAGGCGTTCCATAAGTTGCCGAGAACGATGTTTGTTTGAACTGGTCAAACTCGCTGAAATGCCAAACATTACTTCTTGTTAAATCAGAAGGCCAGAACACGCGCAGTATATAAATTGTTTCAGCAAGATCATCGTCTTCCGGATAATGGAACTGCAAGCGTCTGGACATTAGACCGATGCTGTCTTGTGGCCGGTTTCTACAGTCTGTTGGCGTCGTGCCTGTATCATCTCATGAGCGCGGCATTGCTGGAACGGGCATAACATCCTCTGAAGGACCAACCATGGCTCGTCACCTTATATCCACGCTGAAATCATCCGCATCCGGCCTGGCGCTGTCGGCCGGACTTTGTTTGGCCGCCTTGCCAGCGCATGCGCTCCCCAGCGGCAACACGCCAACGCTGGCTACGGACGCCAGAGATCTGGGCGCAGCCGAGTCCGGGCACGAAATGACGCTGACGGTCATGCTGAAGCTGCATGACGAAGCCAAACTCGACGCCGTCATGGATCAGCTTTACGACCCTTCCTCCAAGATTTACCGCAAATGGCTGACGACTGCGGACCTGGCCGAATATGCCCCGACAGCCGCCGAGCTCGCGGCGGTGAGGGCCGAACTGGTTAGCCATGGCTACTCGGTTCTTTCCGTCGATCCGCACAATTTCTCAATTCGTGTGCGGGGGACCGTCGCGATCACCGAGCAGGCCTTCCAGACCAAGCTGCACAGCTATACCCGCAACAACACCACATTCATCGCCCATACGAGCGATGCGCAACTCACCGGGGCCGCCGGTGGGCTGGTGGCCTCTGTCGCCGGTCTCGACCAGCATGCGGTCCGCCCGATGTTTGTTCGCGCAATGGACCCCAAGACGGGCCAGCCAACCATTCTGCAAAATGTGACGGCAGCAACCGGGGGGGGCATCCAATCGAAGATTTCGAACATTCCACTGGGCCCCATCACGACTCAGACGGTGACTGATAGCAGCGGCTCGACAGCCACTTTCACGGGCGCGACCTATCAACCGAAGGGCCTGCCGATCGGCAACACGCCCGAGCAATTGCAAGCGTATTACGGCATGAATGCCTTCTACAAGCTTGGCTACACCGGCAAGGGCCAGACGATCGCGCTGCTCGAAGCCTATGGCTACCCCTCGGCAAAGAAAGACGGCAACGCATTTTCCAGAATATTCAAGCTGCCGCCGCTCGACACGACGAACTTCAAGTTAGTTTACCCGGAAGGCAAGCCGGCCGATCCCAATGCCGGCTACCTCGTGGGCTGGGACGTCGAGATCGCCCTCGATGTCGACGCCGCGCACAGCATCGCGCCTGATGCCGAGCTCGACATCGTGGCATCGAACGGCCAGGATGTGGAGGATTTCGTCGCTTCCATCCAATACATCATCAATAAAAACGTCGCCCATATCATCTCAGGCAGCTTTGAAAACGGCTACGATCTGAGCGTGAGCAAGCTGGAGACCGATGCCTACAATACTGTTCTCAAGATTGGCGCAGCGCAGGGTTTCGCATTCCAGTTTTCCACCGGCGATAGCGGAGACAACAAAGTCGGCTCGCCCTTCGGTTCGGCGGGGGTGCCGTCTGAGTCACCCTATGCAACCGCGGTCGGTGGCACCAGCATCCTGAACGACCCGAACGACGACACGCAATTCCATCCGGCTGGCTGGGGTACGTCAGCTTCGTATCTATACGCCGGATCCATACTGAACCCTCCCTACGCATTTTACGTCAACGGTGGCGGTGGCGGCCGAAGTGTTCACACCTTGAAGCCAAAATGGCAGTCGGCTCTGCCAGGCAAGTATCGGCTCACGCCGGACATCTCCGCGCTTGCCAACCCTTATACCGGTTTTGTGATTCTTGAGACGACGCAGGCCGGGGTGCAACAGGTGGGCATCGCCGGCGGCACCAGCTTGGCCTGTCCGCTCTTCAGTGCGATGTGGGCGATCGCCAGCCAATATGCCGGGCACTCGCTCGGGCAGGCTGCGCCGGCGATATCGCGGCTCAAAGCCGGTCAGATTACCGACGTCAGGCCGCTGGCGCTGTTCAAGCCCTCGAACGTCACCGATACGATTACGGATGCGAGCGGCACGGTGACGACATTCGACGATGTGCAGGTCTTTGGATCGGTCGTGCCACACGGCCAACATGCTGTGACCAGCGCTTACTTTCAGGACAGCTTCGGGAACTACGATGCCATAGGGTTCGGAATCGACAGCACGCTGAGCAACCGGACTGGCTGGGACGACAGCACCGGCTACGGCGAGCCGAACGGTTTTCCGTTCCTTACCGCGGTCGCCAAATAAGGCGGCAAGTCAGGCTCATCCCGTGGTGTGGAGCGCGCGTGTAGGCTCCACACCTTCCCGGTCCGGGCAGCAATGCTTGCTCAATATTGCTCGACCCGGCTTATCATCTCTTGAAAGCAAAAATCATGACCCGTCTAACCTCATCGATGCTGA
Source organism: uncultured Buchnera sp. (assembly GCA_964657355.1). Classification (GTDB taxonomy): domain Bacteria; phylum Pseudomonadota; class Alphaproteobacteria; order Acetobacterales; family Acetobacteraceae; genus BOG-908. The sequence continues at coordinate 1,473 of CAZZVF010000116.1, read as the reverse complement.
AATCGTCTGGATCCGGCCTGGCGCTGGTTGCCGGCTTCACCCTCGCCGCCCCGCTCGCCCATGCGCTCCCCGCGCACAATACCCCTCCGGTAGCGTCCGATGCGAAGGATCTGGGTGCTGCCAATCCGCAGCACGCAATGACGCTTACGGTCATGCTCAAGCTGCATGACGAATCCAAGCTCGACGCCGTGATGGACAAGCTTTACGACCCATCATCCAAAATCTACCGTAAATGGCTTTCGCCGTCTGACCTGGCGGCCTATGCGCCCAGTTCGGCCGAGTTGAGCGCGGTGAAGGCCGAGCTGGTCCGCCACGGCTACTCGGTTCTGTCCGTCGACCCGCAAAATTTCTCTATTCGCGTGCGCGGCACGGTGGCGATCACCGAGCAGGCTTTCCAGACCACGCTGCGCCGCTATTCGCGCAACAACGACACCTTCATCGTCCATACACGCGATGCGCAACTCACCGGGGCCGCGGGTAGCCTGGTGGCATCGGTCGCGGGGCTCGACCAGCATGCGGTTCGCCCGATGCTGAGCGTCGACAAGGATTTGAAGACAGGGCAGCCGGGCCTCCCGCTAGACGCGACCGCGGTCACCGGGCAAGGCATTAAGTCGCAGTACACAAACATCGTATTCGGACCTGTGACAACCCAGACGCTCACTGATGCGAACGGGACCACGGTGACCTATACGGGTTCGCAATATGACCCGGCCGGCTTGTCGACCGCCAACACGCCACAGCAGTTGCAGGCGTATTACGGCATGGATGCATTGTTCAAGCTGGGTTTCACCGGCAAGGGCCAGAAGATCGCGCTGCTGGTGGCGGATGGCTACGACGCTGCGATGGACGACGGCAACCGGTTTTCCAAGATCTTCAATCTGACTCAATTCACCTCCAAGACCCTCAAGGTTCTCTATCCGGTGGGCAAGCCGCTCAATCCGAACGAGGGCTACATCAACGGCTGGGCTGAGGAAACCGCTGTCGACGTGGACGCGATCCATACCATGGCACCGGATGCCCAGATCGACATCGTTGCGTCGAGCGCCCCCGATACGGAGGCGATGATTGCCTCCATGCAGTACATCATCACTAAATCCATTGCCCATGTCGTTTCCTGCAGCATCGAATCCGACGTCGATATCATTGCGGGCAAGGCGGAAATCGATGCCTTCGACACGGTTCTCAAGCTCGGGGCGGCACAGGGTTTCGCGTTCCAGTTCCCCGCCGGCGATGCCGGCGATCAATGCCGCAATCACCTGCAGGCGAAGGTTCCTGAATTGCAATACAGTCAGAACTAGCAGCGCCATCAAAATGTCGTAATAGCCGACGAGGTTTGTCAGCAAAGTAATACAGAAGCTGCTTGCCAGCAGGGCCGTGAATGCTCCCAGCCCGGCGGCATCCAGGCCGGAGCGGCGCACACTGCGCGCCAGCAGCCAGAACCCGGCCTCGCTCGCGGTGGTGGGCGAGCCCATC
>CAZZVF010000115.1:0-8700 GCA_964657355.1 uncultured Buchnera sp. | reverse complement strand
AGCGCACATTAGACTGGGAGCCGAACGTCGGTCTCGAGCAAGGCCTAACCCGGACGATCGCCTATTTCGAAGACATGCTCGGGCGCGTCACGAAGACTGCATCTCTCGAGGCTGCCTGAAGCGGTCCTCGCCGCCAACCAAAGAGCGGGGAGAAGAAGAAGGCTTGCCGCGGCCGCTCCTGTTTGCAACGCGATCGGAGCAGCAGCGACAGGGGCAACGACGAGGGCCAGCGACGACCATCGCCAGGCTGCCATACGATCGGAGTGTTCGGAAAAAACCTGCCTCAACCACAATGGAACAAAGCCGGCCATCACCAGGTCGTAGTCAGTGACATACGGGGTCGCCAACAATGCGCCAAGCACGAGTACAGATGACTTCGCCTGCCGGGGCGCAGGACTTCGCCACACGATTACAACCACGGCAAACATCAGCAGCGTCATTATAGCTTGGATGAAATAGGCGCCCTCTGCACCCATGCCGAGATGGCGGAACAGCACGAATACGGAAAACATTCGATGCCAAACTCCTTCACCACCCTCAAGCACCAGCTTTTCAAGCAATCGCGCACGAACGAGATAGTCGCCCCAGATTGGTAGGCCAAATGCTATCCAGACCGCGAGCGCCTGCGCTAACCCGCCTGCAAGCAGACCGGCAAGCGCCCGTCGATGCCAACCCGCCAGCAACGCGACGGGAATCAGAAATCCCAGATGCGGCTTGAATGCAAGGAGCGAAAGAATTGCGCCGGCCGAGATTGGCCTTGTGGCGAGAAGGACCAGGCCCCAGCCCATGATTGCAGCAGTCCACGGACCATTCTGCCCCGATATCGCGTTCATGAAGATCGCCGGGATTGCGGCAGAACAAAGCAGCCATGCTCTCGGCAGCAGGCGCCTCACGCATAATGCAAACACGAGCCAACCGCCTGCGAGCCAAAACGCCCAAGCGGCAAAGAAAGGCAGCACACCAAGGGGAAACAGAAGAAGCAATAGCAACGGCGGATACGCGACATTATAGAGTTGGATTTCGTGCCCAACGACACCAACCTCGAATGCGTGGAACTTCCCGAAATCGTAGACATCACGGGCGCGGCCCAATAACGCCAGTCGACCACTTGACCAGAAGGTGATGGCGTCATCGCCAAACGGGTGCCCGGCGCCATCTGTCAGTCCGGCAGTCGTCTGCACCCAAAGATGAGCCGCAAACCCCAATGCGGAGACGATCAGCCAGATCACTGCGATCCGGCGCAGACGTGCTGGTCGGAACAGCAACTCTGAAAGCCGTTTCATTGGACGCGGCAACGGTGGCCGTCGGCGACGGCCGGCAACGCACGATTAGAGAATGATCGAAGCTGGCTCATGACGGCCTTCCATGCAGTCGCCGTAGCCTACACTTGCCGGGCTGCTCTGCCGACTGGAGAGCCGGGTCGAATTTGGTCACTATCGCCAGGTTCTCCGAACACAGGCTCATGCACCCCGCTTGCGCAGATTGAGATATTCACCCTAATTGATCCCTGTACGGATGCAATCGCGTAGCCCTAATCAAGGCAGTAGCGGGCTTGGGGAGTAGAGAGATTCGATGGCAGTTTCGTTCCCAATCAAAGGCTCTGTTGCAGTTATAACAGGTGCAGCCGGCGGCATCGGGGCTGCCCTGGCGGCAAACCTCGCCCGCAGAGGCGCGCATCTGGCGCTCGCCGACCGCAATGGCGAAGGGTTATCCAACGTTGCAGCAAACGCGCGCGCGGACGGCGTTACCGTAAGCGAGCATCTGCTGGATGTATCCGACAAAGCCGCGCTTGAGTTACTTCCAGAAGCAGTGCTGGCTACCCACGGAAAAGTCACGATCTTAATCAACAATGCCGGCGTGGCGCTTGGCGGCACATTCGATGACTCGACGCTTGCTGACTTCGAGTGGTTGTTCGACATCAACTTCTGGGCGCCTGTCCGACTCACCAAAGCATTTATGTATATCCTCCGTCGCGAGTCTGCGTCTCACATCGTGAATGTCTCTAGCCTGTTCGGCCTGATCGCGCCGCCAGGGCAAACCGCATACTCCGCTGCTAAGTTCGGCCTGCGAGGTTTTTCAGAAGCTCTTAGGCATGAACTAGAAGGTTCGAATATCTCGCTAACGGTCGTGCATCCGGGCGGTATCAAGACTGAAATTGCAAACAACGCGAGAATCCCGCAATCGATAGATCCGGAAGAGGCTCGTGCGCGAACCAAGGAGTTCAACAAGCTCTTGCGCACGTCGGCAGAAGATGCTGCTGCAATGATTGTGCGCGCGATTGAACAACGGGCGCCCCGTCTGCTTATAGGCAAAGACGCGCGGATGGCCGAACGCATCCAACGCCTGCTTCCTGCCACCTACTGGAAGCTAATCAAGGGGCAAACAGGAGACACCAGAACAAACCATCGCCCCGCAGCGAAATCCTCGTAGAAAGACCGCCCTCATGGCAAGCTTCCAGGCCCATATCCTCGACTTTCTGATCCGCACTCAGATCAAGCGCAAAATGAAGGGGCTCTCGGACATCGAGCGCGTACGGCGCCTGATGGAGGGCGGAAAGCTCCCCATTCCTGGCGATGTCTCGTTCAGTGAGGAGACGATTGCCGGCGTCCCGGGCGAGTGGGTCCGGGCAAGAGGCGGCAATGGCACTGGCACTGGCACCCTCCTCTATTTGCATGGCGGAGGCTACTTCGCGTGCTCACCACGTACGCACCGACCGATCACCGCAGCCTTTGCGAAATTAGGTTTCTCTGTATTCGTGCCGGACTACAGGCTGGCGCCCGAAAATCCCTTCCCCGCTGCCATCGACGACGCTGAAGCTGTCTGGGACGAATTGATGAAGCTGGGGCACGCGCCCGGTTCTACCGCCCTGTCCGGAGACTCGGCGGGCGGCGGACTCGCACTTGCCCTCATGCTGACATTGAAAGACAAAGGGAAACCGCTTCCGGCCGCTGCTGCACTCTTTTCGCCCTGGACCGATCTTGCAGCCACCGGGGAGTCGGTAACCACCAACGCATCACGCGAAGCCATGTTCTGGGGGCCAGGCCTGGCCGAAGGGGGAGCCGCCTACCTCAACGGCGCCGACCCAAAAACGCCCTTGGCGTCACCTCTGTACGCCGAGTTAAGCGGCCTGCCACCGCTCCTCATCCACGTCGGCGATCGCGAGGTGCTGCGAGACGACAGCACCAGGCTCGCCGAACGCGCACGGCAGGCCGGTGTTCACGTCAATTTAAAGGTTTGGCCTGTTGTTCCTCACGTGTGGCAGCTCGCCCAGTTCGTGCCTGAGGCACGATCGTCCATGGCCAGGGCGGCACAGTTTCTACAAGCAGCGCTCGCAGCGTAGCCGCGCCAACCACGCACCCGGAGCAGCATCCGACTGGATGGGTCAACCGTTGGATAATGATGCTCGACACAACAAACGACTGGAGGTGCTCCCGCCGGCTATTTCGCGGACCCGAAAATCGCCCCACGGACACGATCTCCCACTGCGATACCAAGCTTTGCCGTGATGCCTCCCTGCAATTCAAGCGTGGCCCTCACTACGCCACCGCTGGAGATGTTCGCCTCGCTCTCGGGAATCGTGTTTTCGGCGATATGCGTGATCGTCCCGTCAGCGCCTATGAAGACCATATCCTCCGGAACCGGGCAGTTCTTCATCCACATCGGCACTTCGCGCGGTGTTCCCCAGTCGAAGAACATGCCGTGATCGGCAGGGATGTCGCGCCTGTACATGAGGCCGGTCTCCTGCTCCTGAGGCGTGGTCGCCATTTCGGCATTGAAGCTGTGCCGTGTACCATCGGCGCTGACGATGGTAATTTTTTGCGTCGGCAACGGCGGCTGTGGGCCGTCCACGGCTCGTGCAAGAGCGGGCGACAACACCAATGCAGCCGCTACGACGATGGCCCGAAGCTTCATGAACTCTCCTGCAACACCGCTCTTACGAGCCTATCCATCTCGGGCCGGACAATTCCTTCACGCGGCGCATCGCGCAAGGTGGTAAACCAATGCGCAGGGGGATTGCGGCCCGCATTGCGGTTGTAGGTCAGCCGCCGCAGAACCCTCTCCGCCGCCTCCGGCAGACTATCCGGGACCACAAAGCCCCCGATCGTTGCCCAAACCAACGCCCAGCATCTCGCTACACTCCATGGATTGTAGCCCCCGCCCCCGCTCACAATGAGGCGGGACGCGATCGGCATGACGGCGCGCAGAACCTCAACGTGTGCGTTGTTCGAGAGCGCCAGCCGCGACAGTGGATCCTCTTCCAGGGCATCGGCGCCACATTGCAGGAAGACCGCCTGCGGATGATGCGCTTCGATCATCGGAATGACGGCCGACCAAAGCAGGTGACGCAGTTCGGTATCGTTGAGAGCCGCCGGAACCGGAAAGTTTCTTGCGGCGCCGCCTGCACGATCCGCGGCCAGACCGCTCCTCGGCCACCGCCCTTCCTCATGGATGCTGATCGTGAGCACGCGCGCATCGTGATGGAATGCGTCCTGCACGCCGTCCCCATGGTGGGCGTCAATGTCCAGGTAGACAATGCGTTCCAAACCCTGATCGAGCCACGCCAGGATGCCCAAGACCGGATCATTGACATAACAGAAGCCGGACGCACGATCAGGTCTGCCGTGATGATTGCCGCCACCCGGCCAGTGCACGATGCCACCGCCTGCGGTCAGCTCAGCGGCGAGCAATACGCCCCCCGCCGATGTCATCGGGCGGCGATAAATCTCGGGATAAACGGGGTTACCTACGGCGCCGATCCGGAAAAGCTCTCGGTCCCCTGCGCTCGTCGCGCCTTGCTCCGCACGCTTCAAGGCGTCGATGTAGGCCGCGTCGTGAAATCGGGTGACCTGCGAATCTGTTGCGATGGGCGCCTCGACGTAGAGAGCGTCTGGCAGCCAACCCAGGGCCCGGCAAAGATCCGTTACAGTTGAAACGCGCGGCACCGCGAGAGGGTGGCTGGGGCCGTAAGTGGAATTTCGGTAGATCTCGCTTCCAATATAGATTGGTCGGGTCAGTGAAGGAAACGCCATGAGATTGATGTGTGACTCAGCGGAGCCGGCGTGAAGGCCCGGCCAACTCATCAACCGGTTGCAGCCTATTGATGGAGATCATCAGCGACATGCGGTTCGGCGCTGGAGACGAGCCTGGCGACGGCCGATTGCTTGAAGGCTGGGCCGATCCGGAAGATGGCTTCACCTGGACCCTCGGCCTGCAGAGCACGTTCGCGATCGAGTTCGTCGGCACGACCGATGACAGCGGCTGCATAATGCTTGAACTGACCCTCAATCCATTCATGCTGCCGGGCGATCCGATCGGGCAGGAACTCACGGTTCTCGTCAACGACGTCGATGTCGGAGGCAGCGAGATCCGTGGCGAAGGGACCGTAAGTTTCGTGGTCCCACCGGACGCCATCCGGCGCAACGATGAATGGACCGTCACGCTCATCCATCCCGAAGCGAAGCGACCAGCGGAGCTCGGTTTCAATGACGACAATCGGATGCTCGGTTTTTCTCTGCGCAAGGCTGCAATCGTGCGCGCGGACGCGTCGCCCGCGGTGGCGCAGCGCCCGCTCCCTCTTCCCGCCGTTCCGCTTCCCGAAACGCAGGATGCCTCGGCGCTGAAGCCCGCCTTGCGCGACTTGACCGGGCTTATTGCCGAAGATCTAGCCGCAAGCTTCGAGAGCCTGGGCCATAATTGTGAATTCGGCATGATGCAGCGACACTGTGGCGTTGAGCCGTTCGGCCTGTTTCGTTTTGCCGGTGTCACACTGGAAGACCTGCTAAGCGGCCTCGACCAGGCATTCGAAGGCCTCGGCAAGCTCGATCAAGTCGAGGCATTTCCGACCAATGGCGTCCGGCGCGAATTCATAATCCGCGACCGTCACTACAATGTTCAGATCCATACGCTTCGGTTTGAGGACGAAACGACGGCGGAAATCGTCCGGAGAGAACAAAGCGGCCAGCTGCGTTTCTTCAAACGAAACTTCACCGAGATCCTCGAAACGGGCGAAAAGCTCTTTGTTTTTCAAAGGCCAGGACAGACGCTACCGTCTCAGATGCGGCCACTCCTGACACGGCTCCGGCACTATGGCCCGAACGGCCTGTTATTCGTCACCGACGATCCCAGTCGGCCGCCCGGAACGGTGGAGCAACTCGAATACGGGCTGTTCCGCGGCTACATCGACCATTTCGCTCCGCAAGAGGATGTGGGTCAGTGCAATCTTCGCGCCTGGCTCAGCCTGTGCGCTAACGCTAGGCGCCTGTGGAGCGCCCAGCAAGCGGAGGCAGCATGACAAAACCCGATACCGAAGAGGCGTTCCGGACCATCGTGGCCGAGGCTCTGGGACAGCCATTATTGCAGCTACAACGCGACCAATCGGCCGCGGATCACGCTGGCTGGGATTCGGTCAGACAGGTCGCGATCATCCTGGCCGTGGAAGACCACTTCAGCATTACGCTGCGCTCGCGCGAAATAGACAACCTGCGGACGGTCGGCGACTTTCTCGATCTGATCGAGGCTAAAACGCAATAGCCCTCGACGTTAGCGTCCGGTCAGGATGCGCTCCATCAATTCCTTAACGCTCGGGATATACCCGTTCGAGTAAAACGGATCGCGCCCGAAGCGAAAGGCATTATGGCCGGCGAACATGAGATTGCGATCGAGGGACTGCTCCCCGTCCGTATCGTGCCCGATGTCCTGCAGCGTCTTCTGAATGCAGAAACTGCGGGGATCGGCCTTCTTCCCGTTCGAGTAGTCCGGCTCTTCCTGCGCCCAGTTCGAGAACCGGCACGTGCTCAGGCAACCCATGCACGCAACCTGATCGGCAAGGATCTCCGAGGCACGCTGTGGCGTCACAAAAATCAGCGTGGTATCCGGCGTGCGGAGGGCTTCGGTAAAACCGTCAGCCTCCCACTGCCTGACGCGCTGAAGGTCACCATGCGCAAGATAAACAATCCGGCGCCGTGGGCCTACACCATACTCGGCAACGTGCTCGCCCACCTTCTCAAGCGAGTAGGCGACCTGATGCTCGGTACGTTCACGCAATTCCTGGATGAAGCCGTTGTTCACGGCACTTGAGTAGAAGCCGGTCGGGCTGAACCGGTTCAGGAACACGTCCCCTTCCTTGAGCGTCAGCAGCCTTTGCTTCCAGGCCTCGCTGATGGGGCTTTCCCGCGTAAGAAGCGGGCGAGTGCCAAACTGAAATGCAATCGGCCCGAGGTCGGGATTATCGATCCAGTCCTCCCACTCCTCGAGCCACCAGACGCCACCGGCCATGATGATCGGGGTCTCGTCCAGGCCGAAGGTCCGCATCAACTTTCGCAGCGCCAAAACGCGAGGAAATGGATTTTCTGGCCGGTCGGGCTCCTCTCCGTTGGAAAGGCCATTATGACCTCCCGCAAGCCAAGGATCTTCGTAGACTACCCCGCCAAGCAACGAGGCTGCCTTTGAATAGGCACGCTTCCACAAGGCGTTGAAGGCGCGGGCGGAGGACACGATCGGGTAATAATGAACGCCAAACCGCGCCGCGATGTCCGACAGCCTGTAGGGCATCCCGGCGCCGCAGGTGATCCCGTGGATCAGTCCCTTAGCGCCTTCAAGCACGCCCGTGATGACCCGCTCGGCGCCGGCCATCTCCCACAGGATGTTCGCGTGGATCCGCCCGCGGCCACCTGCAAGATCGTGTGCCTGATGCGCCTGGGTTATGCCTCCGGCCACCGCGTAGGCAATGAGTTCCTCATGCCGCTCCCGGCGCGTATGGCCGTGATACACTTGCGGGATCGGACGACCGTCCTGGTCAAAGCTGTCGGCATTGACGGCGCTGAAGGTGCCCGCACCTCCAGCAGCCGCCCAGTGACCCGACGAGGCCCCATTGGAGATGGAGATGCCCTTGCCGCCCTCTACGAGGGGCAGAATATCAACACCGCCCATTCGGATCGCGTTAACCGCCTTCATGAAATACCTCTACAGGAAGCCGGACTGTCGTCTTTCCGCGGCTGGGCGGTAGCAAGGCTAGCACCCTGCCCCGCGATTCCTTGACTACTCGGCAGCCTCGTCCCGACGGCCACCTTTCGGGCCGACCTTGTCAGAGATATCCTCTCCCGTCGTTTGATCAACCACCCGCATCGACAGCTTCACCTTGCCGCGGTCATCGAAGCCAAGGCATTTCACCTTCACCGCATCCCCAACGTTGACCACATCCGTAGTTTTGTTGACCCGCGAGCTGGTGAGCTCGCTGATATGAACGAGCCCGTCCTTTGAGCCCAGGAAGTTCACGAATGCGCCGAAATCTGCGGTCTTGACGACCTTCCCGTTGTAGATTGCGCCGATCTCAGGCTCGGCAACGATGCCGCGAATCCAGTCGATCGCCTTTTGGCTCGCCTCTTCCGTCGTCGCGGCCACTTTGATCGTCCCATCGTCCTCTATGTCGATCTTCGCACCGGTATTCTCGACGATCTCCCGGATGACCTTGCCGCCGGTGCCGATGACCTCGCGGATCTTCTCCTTCGGCACATTGATGACCGTGATCCGCGGCGCCGTGGAGGCAACCTGGTGGCGCGCGCCCGTCAGTGCTTTGGCCATCTCGCCCAGGATGTGGAGACGCCCGTCCTTCGCCTGATCGAGAGCGATACGCATGATTTCGGGCGTGATGGACGTGATCTTGATGTCCATCTGCAGGCTGGTGATGCCCTGCTCGGTGCC
>CAZZVF010000114.1:7685-8753 GCA_964657355.1 uncultured Buchnera sp. | reverse complement strand
GGTCGAATGATGCGCGAGCTCTTTGTTTTGGCGAGCATCTTTATCCGACAGGGGACCCCTTCGGTCGAATGATGCTCTAAGTGTTCTTGTATTGTTCCTATCGGCTTGGTAGCGTCGCCTGATGCCGATCCTATTCCCTGCGCCCGTTGAAGTACCGTTCGAAGAAGTTGCTGCCGTGCTGTCCGACGCTGCCACCAACGCGATCGGAGGGCCCGCCATGTTGGTCGGTGCCAGCGGACGGCATCTCGCGGCGTCGTTGCAGGCAGCAGGGTTCAGGGTCGTGCGGCAATGCGAGCCGGAAAGGCAGATGACGCTATGAACACGATCGATACCGCTTCGCTTGGCAGCAGTGGACTTAGCGGGAGGGGGCTTTGCAGAGCGAGCGGGCAGGCCGCGATGGGGTTGGTCGTCGGGCTCTTGCTGGGGATCGTGTGCCAGCATCCCATCTTGTGGAGCGTGGTGGGCATGATGCTCGGCCTGTTTGGATCGCGTCTGGCGCCATCATCCTGTTGACCGACTCTTCACCTTTTCCATGGTAAATCGTTCTGCGTGTGCTTAAACAGAAATGATACAACCATGGATTGCGCTGCCATGCATATCAGTCCCGCCGTGCCGGATGGCTTCAACCTCGAAGGCAAGCTCGGCCGGACGCCGCCTGGTAGCCTGGCGCTAGACACAAGCGGGCTGAACGAGGTCTCGCATCCGGCCGGGATTGTCGGAGGCGGCCGTGTTGACCGTTCGCTGCGGTTTGTAGCCGAAACCGTCGGGACGATCCGTTTCGGTAGGCTGTTCAAGCTCAGCCTGCTGGCAATGGTGGCCGCCGGCGCGTCGCATGCTCTGTCGTCGCTGACAGGGTGGATGGTGTTCGGCCGCCTCTACGGTGCGAGCATGGCAGTGGCTCTGGTGTTCAGCATGGGCGCGGCCCTGACCGAGGTCCTGCGTGACAAAGGCGAGGATTCGGGCGTCGCAGCAGGCAAATCGGGCAACCATCCTGGCCGCCTTTTTACGCTGGGTTGAGATCCAGGCCGGAGTCGTCCTCGGACGCATCGGAAGCGGTGTCGACGGTAT
>CAZZVF010000114.1:0-7675 GCA_964657355.1 uncultured Buchnera sp. | reverse complement strand
ATCGAGCAGGTCGGGCCCGTACAATTCAACGCCGGTTTGCAACGGCGCTCCTGAACGAGAACGTCACCGCGGCTGTTTCGGATCGCGCGTGATCGGCCGTCGTGCAGTTTTCAGGTCCCGGGTGAAATGCGGCACCAGACCCCAGCTGAGCATGTCGAGCTGCCGCGCGCCGCTTTCGGGATGGCGGCTGATCACCATCGAGGTCTGCGTCGGCGCGCTGGTCCAGCGTGCCGGTGCGTTGGGCGTGGCTCCGCCGGTCCTGAACAGGCGGGCGATCTGTTCGGCTGGAAGCGTACTAGCGGAGCGCCCACACACCGGAGAACCTCGTCAAAGCAGGTGGCTGACGCCAATCTTCAACCGCATACGCGGCACAAATTATAAAAAAATGGACTAATGCGGCAATAATATCAAAAATAAGCATTGCTGCACCCTTTGGTTGTGTGTATCCGTCAGCCGTCGAAGTCGCCACGCACAGGGTATTCGAGGGGCCATGAAGACGTACCTCAGCGCAGCCTTTCTCGCCGCCGGCCTCATGTCCACGGGCCATGCTTTGGCGGCCGTCATCCACGGCGTCGAAGTGTTCGGCGAGAGCTTCACCTTCGATACTGGCGCGTTCTCGACCCAAAACGGCTTTGCCGGCACGACCGCCTTGGCCGGCCGAATCCAGCTTACGTCGGATAATGGTTCGGTCACCGACGCCCGGTGCGTCGACCGGTTCCATGCCATCAACCTGGGTGCCCGACAGGACCTCAAGGTCGTCAGGGCCTGACACTTTCACGAGATCGCCGCTGGCGTATTCAGCCAGGGCGCGCTGCATTTTAGCCCCACACACCCGGTTCGCGGTCATTACCGCGGGCCGGGTTTTTTTGTCGCGACCCACCTTTGGTCCAGCGGGCCGGCGGAGCGAGGCGTCAGATCATCACCCGGAAATCATGCGTTGGCGGTCCCGTGGTATAGCGTTGGCATCGACGCATCTTCGATGAACACGGCGTCATGACGAGGCTTTCATTGCTTCGGCGATGCAACAGTGAGATTTGCGGCGTTACAGCAACACGCAAGCGGCATCTTCCGCTGAATGATCTAAGGGAGACACTCTATGAATACCTGGAAGCACCCGGTTCGATGCGGCGCCTTGGCAGCCATGCTGCTCGCCGGAACCGCAATCGGTGCGCTCCGCGACCGGGCGATTGCGCAGGATGCGACGCACGGCGCGATCCATCCCGAACCCGTCAACCATCCGCTGCCCGACTTCGTCGCCCTGGTGAAACAGGTGAAGCCTGCTGTCGTCTCCATCACGAGCAAGATGAAGGACGAGCAGGAAGGCGGTGCGGGTCAAGGCGGCATGGGCCAGGGTGGCATGGGCGGCGGCCAGCTCCCATTCCCGTTCCCGTTCCCGTTCGCGCAACAGCAGCAGCCCCACCGCACCGTCGAGGCGCGCGGCTCCGGCTTCATCATCGACGCCGACGGCATGGTGGTGACCAACAACCACGTCGTGAAGAACGCGACCTCGGTCACGGTGACGCTCGATGATGGCACGGTGCTGCCGGCGAAGGTGATCGGCCACGACGCCCGTTCGGACCTGGCCGTGCTGAAGGTGAAGGCGACGCACCGCCTGCCGTTCATAGCTTTGGGCGACAGTGCCAGTGTGGAGCCGGGCGAATGGGTGGTTGCCGTGGGCAATCCGTTCGGGCTCGGCGGCACGGTCACCGCGGGCATCGTGTCCGCGCGCGGCCGCGATATCGGCGAAGGACCGTACGATAGCTTCATCCAGATCGATGCACCGATCAACCAGGGCAATTCCGGCGGTCCGCTGTTCACCCAAGATGGCAAGGTCGTCGGCGTGAACAGCGCCATCATCTCGCCGAGCGGCGGCAGCGTCGGCATCGGGTTCGCCATTCCGTCCAACACGGTGAAGAGCGTCGTCGCACAGCTCGAAAAAACCGGTCACGTGACGCGCGGCTATATCGGAGTGCAAGCGCAGGCGGTTAATGCCGCCATGTCCGGCGCGTTGCATCTGCCGCAGGGCAGCTCGGACGACCGCGGCGCGCTCGTGGCCAGCGTCGAACAGGACAGTCCGGCGGCGCACGCGAACCTGCTGCCCGGCGACGTGATCGTCGGTGTGAACGGCCACCACATCGGCAATCCGCGGGAGCTTGCCATCAACGTCTCGGAAGTCGTGCCCGGCGCGCATGCCTCGCTGGACGTGCTGCGTGACGGCAAGAAGCAGACGCTCGATGTGACGGTCGGCACGCTTCCCAGCGATGGCGGCCGCGGCGGCAGTCCTGCCAGCCAGAGCCAGCAGGGTCTGGGCGTGGCGCTCGGACCGATCACGCCAAACGTCCGCCAGCAACTCGACCTGCCCGACAGTCTCAAGGGTGCGGTGATCGGGCAGGTTCAGCCCGGTTCTCCGGCTGACCAGGCAGGGCTGCAGGCCGGCGACGTCATCATCGGTGTCGGCGACAAGACGGTCGGCAGTGCTCCCGAGGCGCAGAAGGCGATCCGGGACCAGCTCAAGGCCGACCAGGCGGTGGCCCTCAGGGTCGTGCGCAACGGGCAGTCGATCTTTGTCGCAGTGACGCCGGCGGCGGGCGGCGACAACGGTGACGGGCCGCAGGACGACGACGGCAACGGCTGACCTATCGCGCGGGCCGGGAGCACGTTCCGGCCCGCGTTCTTCATCAGGATGGCCCGTTCTTTCCTCAGGATAGCCTTGCGGTGATCAGCACGGCATGGCTGTGGGCGCTAGGCATTCGAGCGTGGTTTCCCGCAACAGGGCGGCGAACAGGGTGAGTGCGTCGGATGCACCCCGATCCTGGAGCGTGCCGACGCGAAACTGCACGGCGAACAGCTCGGCCTGTTCGGCGATGATGAGCGCCGCACGGCGCATGGCCTCGCCGGCAAGTGCTGTCTGCAAGCCGTCCGGCATCGACTGCCAGTCGACTGTGGGGGGTGCCGGGCCGGGACTGTATTTCGCCATGGCCGCATCATGGCGTGCCAGGGTTAAGGTTGCGTTGCCATGAGGCGGGCTGTCGCCGTTCTGTCCAGGCGGCGGGATGCCGACCTCGTGATCGCCGGTGTGTCAGGCCCGGGTGAGTTCGTAGAGGGCTACGGTCGCGGCCGCGGATACGTTCAGGCTTTCCATGGTGCCCGGCATGGCGAGCCCTGCGATCTCGTCGCATGTCTCGCGCGTCAGCCGGCGCAGGCCGCTGCCTTCGGCGCCGAGCACCAGCGCGATCCGGCGGCCGGCAAGGTCGGCGCCGCGCAAGGCTGGCGCATCGGCTGCGAGCCCGACCGTCCACAGGCCGGCTGCCTTCAACGCGACCAGGGTGCGGGCAAGGTTCACGGCGCGGATCAGCGGCACCGTCTCCAGCGCGCCCGACGCAGCCTTTGCCAGCGCGCCGGTCTCTTCGGGTGCATGGCGATCCTGGGCGATGACGCCGGCGACCCCGAAGGCGGCCGCCGAGCGCAGGATGGCGCCGACATTTCGCGGGTCGGTGATCTGGTCGAGGATGAGCAGCGGTCCCGCTCGCTCGAGCACCGCGGTCAAGGGCGGGGGCGCGAGCGGGTCGGCCAGCAAAGCGAGGCCCTGATGCACCGCGTCCCGCCCCAGCAGCTGGTCGAGACGCGCGCGGTCGATGCGCTCATGCACCTGGCTCCAGGGCGGCGGCAGCCTGGAGGCCAGAGCGGCTTCGCCTTCCTCGGTCAGCAACAGGCGCCGCAATCTGCGCTGCGGGTTGGCGAGTGCAGCCGTCACCGGATGCAGGCCGTATAACCAGACCGTGCCGGGCGGCCCGCTATGCTGTGCCCGTGCCTGCGGCGGCCGCCCGTGGTTGGGCGCGCGCCCCCCGCCCGAACCTTGATGACCCGGGTTTTGCTGGCGGGCATCCTGAAAGCGGGCATCCTGCAAGTGGGGCGGGGCCGACGCGGCGTAGAGGCGGCCGCCAGGGAAGCTGCTGGCTGGCTTGCCCGGATCCGCTTCGACGGCGCGGGGTCGCCCATGCGCTGCCGGCGGTCCCTGGCGGCGCTCTCCCGGGCCGGCTGCGTTGCCGGGCGAACCGGGTTTGCGGCCGCGTTGTTGCGGGCCGGGTGGGCGAGGGGGCTTCATGGGGTCCGTATAGCTGCGGCTGCCGGCTTGCGCCATGACGCTTGTCCCACGCATCGATTGGGCGGCGGCGTGCAGCCTGTTCGTTGACAAGAAACACACCAGGGAATACCTGCCCGTCTCCGCGCTCCGGACACCGGACGCGAGGCGGAGGGGTGCCCGAGTGGCTAAAGGGGGCGGACTGTAAATCCGCTGGCGTACGCCTACGTTGGTTCGAATCCAACCCCCTCCACCAATTTAGCCAATAAGTCGTTGTAATTAGGCGTGATTTTCTCTATGGTCTTGACTAGCGCACATCGCGGCCCACGCTCGGCTTGTCGAGATGAACTTGCGGAATCCGTTGCGAGCGTGCACTAGGCTAGCCCGAGGGATATCTGAGGCCACATGCGTATCGCGTCGCTCCTTGATCGATTTAGTGCCGTTGTCCTCGGAAGCTTCAATCCAGCTATTTTCTCTCCTGCTTGGTTCGCATTGAACAAACTTGTTAGTGTCGCCGATGCCGACAAGCCGACAAATTTGATCATTCACAATCAGGTTTGCCAGTTCGAAATTGGCGAGCTGAGCATCTTCTGTGACCAGGAACGATTTGCGGTCAGCTGTTCCACAAACGTCTATGAGATCGCAAAAGACCTGGTCTTGAGCACCTTTGGCGGCATACTGCCACACACTCCCATTCGGGGCTTGGGTCTAAATCGTGAAGTCCAATTTGATTGCAGCAGCCAGACTGTACGCGACGCAGTTGGCGACATACTTGCTCCAAAAGCCCCATGGGGACTTTGGGCAGAAGACCTTCTGAACGCCGGCGGGGCGTCACAGCATGGCAGTGGCCTAGCCTCGTTAACGATGAGGTATCACCGGCCAAGTATGCCGTTCCCCGGCCACATCCAAGCCCAGGTCCAAAGCTCGATCCTACCAACGCTCATTAGGACAGGAATCTACATGAGTGTAAATAGTCACTACGATCTAGGATCGAAATCCAACAAACTGTCTACTAATCTATTGATGAAAATCGGTGAAGACGAATGGACTAAGTCGATTGATAAAGCCGACATGATAATCGATCAAATTCAAGAACTCGTCGTTAAAGAAAAAGAAAAGGCGCTTGGGGCAACGCAATGACAACCTCTGCTGCTGCTTGGCCGTTGCGGCGTTGCGAGGACGCGGCATCTCGGACCACCTCCGTCGAAAATTCACAGCTGGATGTTAACCTCGCTACATTTGGGCTCGCGAATGACGATAGTTCAATTACTCCGATAGGTTTTTCAAAGAGCGTCAGTTTTCGATCGGTCTTAAATCAACAAGAGAACGCCGCTTTAAGAGACAATAAGCTCATAAAGATGCTGGTTACTCCCGAAGTCACTGGGATTGTCGAAGATTTAGGCGTCACACTTCAAGATTGGGAAGGGTGCGTTGAAGATATACATGAGACATCATTCAGCGCTCGTATTCTGGATCGAACGAGAGGCATGGATGTCGATACAGAAATTGCGGAAATACCACTTGAAAAGGTCAGGGAAGGCGATCGCGAGTTACTGTTTCCAGGTAGTTTATTTTACATGCTGGTGCGGAGAAGAACGTTGTCAACTGGATCAATCAAGCACTCTGTCAACCTAATTTTCAGACGTTTGCCGCTCTGGACTGACGAAGCTTTACGCCGAGTTAAAGAGGAAGCTGAAAGCTTTGAGATTTATCTAGAGCAGAGCATAGATTGATTGCTCCGGACGGAGATGAATTAGAGATCAGCATTTTCGGTCCAGGGTATGGTGAGGCGATCGCCATACATCTGGGTAGAGGAGAGTGGCTGCTTGTCGACTCATGCATCGACTCGCGGGATGGAAATCCGCAATCTCTGAAATATCTTGCTGAAATCGGCGTTAATGCAAAGCAGCAGGTGAAGATGATTGTCGCCACGCATTGGCACGACGATCATATACGCGGACTAGGAAAGTTAGTTGAAACATGCGAAGATGCTGACTTTGCATGTGCTGCAGCGCTAAGTAGAAGCGAATTCTTAGCTTACGCCACAGCAAATTCAAATCGCCTGCTCGCAAAACTTTCACGTTCGACGCGCGAAATTACCCATATACTAGAAATTCTTCGTAGTCGAAAAGTCGCCCCGCGATTGATCGGTCCAGATCGGGTAGTTTATAGCGATAGTGCGTTTCCGGAGACAACTGTATTTTCACTCAGTCCCTCCGACGAACAAATTCAGAATTCCTTCAGAATGATGGCGGATAGTCTACCGCAAAAAGGATCGCCTGCGCGCAGGGTATCTCGTGTAAATCCAAACGATCTTTCAATTGTGTTAGCAATCAAATCACAAATTGCAGACATACTTCTGGGTGGCGATCTAGAGGAAGGCGGAGCCATGGCTTGGTCAGAATTAATTTCAAACACTGAAGTTCAGCTTCGACGGTCAAGCTTCTTTAAGATACCTCATCATGGCTCCATAACGGGGCATTGTGATAAGGTATGGAGTGACTTGTTGGAAGACGATCCAGTAGTTGCCCTCACACCTTGGCATAAGGGTAGAGGAATGCTGCCGTCAGAGACTGATGTCGAGCGAATTCTAGCTTTATCAAGCCGCGCATTTACCACGGCGGACAAGAACTCCCTAGCGGCTTACAAGCGACCGAATGAAGTGGAAAAACAGTTGAGAGAGGAAAAGATCACCATTCGCCTAGCTGAGCCACGTCCAGGTAATCTATGTTTTAGGCGCAAAGCTGGCGACGCAGAGTGGTCAGTCAAAATGTATGGAAACGCGAGGAAGCTCAAACAAGCTGTAAAAAATTGAGGAGCGTCTTGACGATAAAAAGCGCCGGTTGCGAACGTTTAGGTCATACCACGGCTATCCCACATTATTCGTCGCCACCTCCGGCAGATTAGCGCTGCACCACGCCCCAACTCACAGCCCCCCCGCCCCAACGCCCGCCATGGCAATCTTAGGCTGGCTTACGCCGCCACTCGATTTCGACGTGACCTTAGCTGGTGCGCCGTCCGTCGAGACCTTCACGTTCACGTCCACCTTGCCGGACGCGCCAGGTGCACCATCGCCGGGCTTGAAGTTGTTGAACAGGTCAGTGGCTAGTTGCGCTCGGTTACCTGCTGCCTCATCAACTGCCGCTGGACGCTCGTAGTAGCGACTGATCGCCGCTCCTGCCTCGCCAGCACTCCCTGCCGCTTGCAGGTGCCCTAGCGCGCCCTTTTCGGTCGTGTGCAGCTCGTAATCGGAGAACTGCAGCTGCTCGGCTAGATTTGATTGCTGGATAGGATGGCCGAACTTCGCAGCAAAGGCTGCCTGTCGGTCGGCGTGCCATTGGCCGATGCCAAAAGCCTGTCCGCCATCCCCAACAGCACCCGCGTTTAGATTGCTCTCCGCTGTGAAGTTGGCGGTTAGCCCCGCGGCTTGGGCGGCTGTGTAGCCGAGGCCCGTAAGAGCAGCCATTGCCTGCGCTTGGCGTGCCTGAATGTTCGGCCCGTATTCGTGCGTTGGACCATTGCTTGAGCCGCGACCGGTCCCCGCCCGCATGTTGGCGGTCGAGTGGTCTTTCGTCGGATCGTAACCGACTGCTT
>CAZZVF010000113.1:4192-8837 GCA_964657355.1 uncultured Buchnera sp. | reverse complement strand
CCCCTCTCGTCCATCTCGCGTCGGTGGCCATCCCGCTGCTGCGCGACAATATCGACACCGACGCCATAATCCCCTCGCGCGAAATGCGCACCGTGACCAAGACCGGCCTTGCCGACGGCCTGTTCGCCGGCTGGCGCTACCGGCAGATCGGCGGCCGCGAGCCGGATCCCAACTTCGTGCTCAACGAGCCCCGCTACCGCCACGCGCAGATCCTGCTGGGCGGCGCTAATTTCGGCTGCGGTTCGAGTCGCGAACATGCGGTATGGGCGCTGGCCGAATACGGTTTCCGCGCGATCGTCGCGCCGTCGTTCAGCCCGGTCTTTCGCGGCAACTGCATATGCAACGGCCTGGCACCTGTAATACTGCCAATGCCAGCGGTGATCCGCCTCGCCGAACTCGCGAGCCGGCCCGATCCGGCGCGGCTGGAGATCGATCTCGCCGCGATGACACTTCGCGCGGATGGCGAGACCTGGCTCTTCGCACTCGAGACCGAAGCGCGGACCATGCTGATGGAAGGGTTCGACGCGATCGAACTCACCCTTGAGCGCGCACCCGAAATCGCAGAGTTCCGTGGCGCGGACGCCAAAAGGCGGCCATGGGCCTACTTGAACGAGACGCCGCCATGATCCGTCGCGGTTTCGCCGATGTGGCGGATGGCCAGATGCATTACCGCACCGCCGGCGATGGCGCCCCGCTGCTCGTGCTGCACGCATCGCCGGGAAGCTCCAAGCAGATCGTGCCGCTCATCGTCGGCCTCGCGCAGACCCGCCGCGTCATCGCTCCCGATACCGCCGGGAATGGCGACAGCACGCCCCTGCCGCTCGATACCCCCGAGATCACCGACCTCGCCGCATTGCTGCCCGGCTTCCTCGATGCACTCGGCCTTAACCAAATCGATCTCTACGGCTCGCACACCGGCGCCGCGATCGCCGCCGAGCTTGCCATACTAGTCCCAGGGCGCATCGGCCGTGTGGTACTTGACGGCGTGCAAATGCTGACGCCGGAAGCGCGCGCGGACCTGCTGGCGCGCTACGCTTTTCCATTCCCCGCTGACCTGGACGGGGCTTATCTGATACGTGTCTTCCAGTTCTGCCGCGATCAATACGTATTCTATCCCTGGTACGACCGCACCCGGCAAGGCCAGCGCAGTGGCGGACTACCCACTCCACAAACGCTGCATGACTGGATCGTCGAGGTGCTCAAGGCAAACGAGACCTACCATCTCAACTACCGCGCCGCCTTCCGGTGGGAACCCGCGCAGCGCCTCCCGCTCGTCACCCACCCGACCCTGGTAATCGCCGCCGGAAGTGATCCGCTTCTCACCGATACTGAACAGGCGGCAAAACTTCTGCGCAGTGGTCGCTTCGTTGCCCTACCCCGCTCCGACGCGCCGGGCTTCGCCGCAACACGCCTGGCCGCGATCACCGGCTTCCTGGCCTGACATGATCCCGGCACTGCTCGCACTGCTGCATATCCTGATCCCCGTATACTGGCTCGGCGGAGATCTCGGCGCGTTCTACAGCGCCGGTTTCCTCATCGATCCCAAACGCTCGGTCCCGGAACGCCTACTCGCGCTGACCATCCTCAACAACATCGACATGGCGCCGCGCACGACACTGATCCTGGCCCTGCCAACCGGCGTGCTTCTCGGCTGGGACAAAGGCTGGATCCACCTGCCAGGTTTCGCCGTGCTTACACTCTGGCTCGCAGCCCTCGCTTGGCTGGCAATCGCGTGGACGCTGCACCTCAGGCATGGCGGAGCGCCCAGACTGCGGCGCGTCGATCTTGCGATACGCTGGGCCCTGCTGTCGGCACTCACCGCGGCCGGCCTGCTCGGGCTCACCCATTTGATCGCGCTGCCGCTGTTCATCGCAAGCAAGCTCCTGTTGCTCGCGGCCGCCGTTTCCATGGGCCTGCTGGTGCGGCGCCTCCTCGTGCCGCTGTTACCGGCAATCGTGGCGATGCGGCGGACCGGCATCGCCACGCCAGACGACGATCGCGCCATCGCGGGCGTTATCTCCCGCACACGGCCGGCCGTCATGGCGATCTGGGTGCTGGTGCTGGCGGCAAGCGTGCTCGGTTTCGCGAGGCCGGTTTAATGTACGGGTCGGGACTGACGGTTCAGAAGGCAGACAAGGCCTTCTTTTTTGTAAAGCAGAAGCAAAAACCTTTGTCTTCTCGGCCGCACCGTATTTCACGCCGGTGTCGTCAAAGAAAACGCCGGTACAATTGGGGCGAACATCTCCGAGACGAAGGTAGAAAACATTTTTGGTCTTTTTTTGAAAAAAGACCTTTTGATTTCTACCATTCAGCTTCCCGGCGCGCTGCTCCAGATTCAAAGTTTCTGGAAGGAACACCAAGTAATGCAGCACCGCACCATCGCCGGGAAAATTCTCTACACCTCGCGCAAACCCGGCCGCGAAGGCCAGGAGCGCGGCCGCGAGCGCTTCGTATTCACCCACCACACCGACGGCAAACGCACCTTGCGCGCAACCTGCGAAATCGAAGACCCGCATCCGACCGTGCTGCGCGATGTCGTCTACGGCATCGACGAGAACGACATGCCGATGGACTGCTTCGTGCGCCTGACCATCGGCGACCGCTACATGGGCACCGGCCTGTTCCGTATCACCAAGGACACCGTAGAATGCGAAAGCTTTGGCCCCAGCATCGGCCGCCTCTCCCAGGTGGTCCCGATCATCGGCTCCTATGACGGCTTCGGCACCCACCCGATCGCCGGCGACGCCTACATCACCAAGCGCATGGACCGCTCACGCGGCCCGCACCGCCGCGCGCTGCGCACGTTCCTGCCGTCGGCCGACCACCGGGGTGCCACGCCGCCGCAAGTGGCCGAAGCGAATATCGAGCTTGAATATGTCGGCGAGGAGACCGTCACCGTAAAGGCCGGGACATTCGACAGCTACCATTACCGCTTCACCGATGAGAAAGGCGGAATGGCGACGAAAGATGGGGCGCATCCCGATTACGATGTTTGGGTGACCGCTGATCAAGACGCGATTTTTTTGCAAGGCGGTGTGGACGGGTATATGCAGACTTGGTACGAACTCGTCGAGCTTAGCCGCTTCTGATGCTGTGAGTAGGAAGGCAAGCAACGCGCACTGCTACGAGGCAAAACCGGTCGCCCGCTTCTCGAATTGGAGGGCGGCCTTGCGGAAGGCGCCCCGGCCGCTGAGCAGCACGGCCGCCGAAGCCAGCCCGCAGCACGCAAAGGTCACGGCGAGCGAAGGGGAAATGCCGTCTGGCTCGGTGAAGACGCTGTCGGAGAGGAAGCCGACGACAAAATTGCCGGCGGTCAGCGCGACGAGGCCCGAGGCAATGTTGAGTATCGCGGTCACCTGCCCGCGCAGTTCGTTCGGGGTAATCTGCGAAATGCCCGAATAGACCGCGGAAAGGTTCCAGTTCACGAAGAAGGTCATCAGCGCGTAGGCCGCGATGGCAGCGGCATCGGAACGCAGGATGCAGGCGCCGCCTCCGAAGACCACAAAGGAGAGAGCCGTGGCGGTGGCCGCCAGCATCGGCGCGTCGCGATGGCCTCGGTTGGTCAGCCACGCCATCACCCAGCCGCTGTTCAGCGCTGCAAACAGGCTGATCGGCAGGCCGACCGCGCCAAGCATCCAGCCGGCCTGGGGCGCGCTCCAGTGATGCACGCGGATGAACAGGGCCGGAAACCAGCCGATGATCGCGTAGACGCACACCAGGTTGAGCACCACGCCGCCAAGCAGGCAGCCGAATGCGGCGGGCCGGCCGGCGAGCAATCCGAGAATCGGCTGGAAGCTGATGGCGGTGGCCGACGCTGCCAGGCCGTGCCGGGCGGGCTCGCCCACCGTGAACAGCAAAAGGGTGGCCAGGAACAGCCCGGGCGCGCCACACAGCAGCAGCACGATCTGCCAGGGCGCCATGGCACCGAACAGGTGTGGAAAGCCGGTGATCAAGCTGCCGGCCCAATAGAGGAACAGGCCGCCGAGCGCCAAGGCGATGCCGCTGCCGAAGGAGCTCCCCGATACGAAAACACCGAACGCCTTAGGCCGCGCGGCCGGCGCGAAATAATCGGCGATGAGCGAGGTGGCGACGGGCACCAGGGCGGCCTCGCCGACGCCCACCAGCATCCGGGCGGCGAAAAGCTGGCCGAAACTATGGGCGAAGCCGCCGGCGATGGTGGCCAGGCTCCATATCGTCAGGCCGGCAAACAGGATGCTTACCCGGTTCGAGCGGTCTGCGAGCAGCCCGTAGGGAAAGCCGAGCAGGCTGTAGACGATGCTGAATGCCATGCCCTGCAGCAGGCCAAACTGCATGTCGTTGATCTTGAAGGCGTGCTGCAGCGGCTGGATGAGCAAGGCGAGCGATACGCGGTCGAGGATCGCTAGCGCATACACAGCCGTCAGCAGCGAGACGACGTACCAGGAATACCCGAGGCGCGGCCAGGCCGGCTCGACCTGGCGCTGTACGGTCAGGTCTACGCTCACGCGGCGACGTCCTGGACGGCAGGCGCCAATCTTGCGGCGAGGAGCGCGGCCGCGCCCGGTATGTCGGTCGGGCGTGGCAGGATCTGCGCCTGCGGGATCAGCGCCGCAATTGCCATAGTCCGCCGGTAAGCCGGGTCACCGTTCACGTCGAGCAGCAGCAC
>CAZZVF010000113.1:0-4182 GCA_964657355.1 uncultured Buchnera sp. | reverse complement strand
CCAAGCCCGGCGATGGCGGCAGCACCGTAAGTCGACGGTTGTTTCATGATGGCGAGAAGTGTTTCGTGGAGCGACTGCGCGTCCAGCACTGGCGGCGTGCGGCGCTGGGCGCCAATGCTGCCGTCATACCAGGGCCAGTTCGCTTCGCCATCGCGTAGCATGTGCCAGATTTCGTGCAGATGACCGCCGCCCGGCTGGATCGGGAATGCCGGGCATAAACGCTCCGCGTCCGCATCTTCAGGCTCGGTTGCACCATCGAGCACGAGGCAGCGCACGAGGGCGGGATGACGGATTGCGAGATCTGCCGCGAGCGGTGCCGCAAAGCCGAGCGCCAGCACATCAACCGCGCTCTCGCCGAGTTCGGCCAGCATCGCTGCCAGCGCATCGGCGTGATCGCGCAACGATACGTTTGGCAGCGGATCCGAGTCACCGTATCCGGCAAGGTCCGGCACAATCGTTGGGCATCGGCCTGCCAAAGCTTGCTGCCAGGCGCGCGCATGCAGCGTGTGGGGCGTGTCGATGATGAGCAGAGGCCGGCCGCGCGCCGCGCCCGCGCGGCGGACGAGCAACTGTCCCGATACGAGATCGACATAGTGCAGCTCTGTGTTGTCGCGGAGCAGCGGCAGCGGCGGTGCGGGCAGTGCGGCCGCGATGGCCAGTTTTGCTTCCAGCCAGGCAAGCCATCCGGCGTCGTCGCGTTCAAGGCGTTCGACCGAAATGTGGTCGAGATCGCGCGGCACGCGATCAAGGCTGGGGTAGAGCACATCGTCGCTGCGGGCCGCGACAATGGTGGGGACCGTCACACGGCGCAAAGCCGGCAATGGATCGTAACGCATAGCCGCCGCATAGGCGCCGGCGTAATTCGCGCCGGCCGAGAAGAAATCGAGCGCGTAGGCCCCGATCCACGTATCGCCGGGTGCGGCGATCGGCATGCGCGTATCAAAGCGCGCATCGAACCAGGGGAACCAACGCAGCATGTCACGCAGGCGCGTCCATTCCGCCGCGAGATAGGCACCGTCGCCATCCACTTTGAATTCGCGCATGTAGCGGCCGATGAAATCCTCGTCGGGTCCGCCTGCCGGGATCGAAAGACCGTCGAGTACCAGAAGATTTGGCCCGGATGTATTGGCCGCGTAGTGCAGCGCGATCTTCGCACTGGTGTGGGTGGCATAAAGCGGTGCGCCGCGTACTCCGAGTGCGGCAATGGCGTCGCCAAGCGCCTGCGCGAAATCCGCGATCGCGAAATGATCGCCGTCGAGCGGCGCCGAGTTTCCATATCCGGGCGTATCAAGCGCGAACACCTGGAAGCGTGTTGCGAGATGCAGCATCGTCTGCTCATGCAAACGCGAAGACCGCGGTGAGTCGTGCAGCATCACCACGGCTGGCCCCTGCCCTGCCACACGGTAATGCAGCATGCGGCCTGCTGCGCGTACGAACTGCTTGCGAATTCGTGGAGCTTCTGCCCCGGAGGTACCGGCATCGATCATGCCCCAAAAATCCCTTCGGGCTCGCGCGGGTTCTTATGCTATAGCCTTATGAGTATTCGTGCGGCATCCGGTGCGGCGTGTCCAGTTCAAAGGTCGGCGAAAACATGGCGCACCGGGATGCGGACAGCCCGCCCGCGACGATCGAGAGCCCGAGAGGGTGGCTTGTGGTCGCCGCTGCGACGGTGGGGCTGGGAGCCGGGATGAGCCCGGTGCCGTTCTACACGATCGGCATGCTGGCGCCGGAATTGGCGCACAGCTTCCATTGGAGTTTTGCAGCCCTGATGGGCAGCATCACCGTGCAGTCGCTGACGGTGATCATTTCGAGCCCGCTGGCCGGCCTGGCAGTGGACCGCTTCGGCGCGCGGCCGGTGGCGCTCGTCTCCCTGGTGCTGTTCGGACTTTGCTATATGAGCCTGGCGCTCACACCCGGGTTATTGTGGGTGTATTATGCACAATGGTTCGCTATGGCGATGCTCGGTGGCGGCACGCTGCCAGGCACTTGGACGCGCGTGGTAAATGGCTGGTTCGACCGCAATCTCGGGCTCGCCTTGGGCGTCACCAGCACCGGCACCGGCCTCGCCGGATTTCTCCTGAAGCCTTACGCAGCCTGGCTGATCCATGAAGTGGGCTGGCGCGGCGCGATACTGGGCATCGGGCTGATCCCAATCGTGATCGGCGTTCCTGTCGTCGCCTTGCTCTTCGTCGAACGCGACGCGGACGTACACGCCAGCGTGGTGGCGGCACCGGTGCGCGAGCCCGGCCTCGAACTGCGCGATGCGCTCCGCACCCGGCAATTCTGGATCATGGCCGCCGGCCTCCTGCTGATCGTGACCGCACTGACCGCTCCCACGCCGAACATGGAAAATATTCTGCGTTCGATGTCGTTCGACCTGCCGGTGACCGCGCGTATCACCGGCAGCTTTGGGCTTGCGGTGATCGCCGGGCGGCTCGCCGGCGGCTGGCTACTCGACCGCGTCTGGGCGCCGGCCGCCGCCTTCGGGATATTGCTGCTGCCGGCGGCCGGTTGCTGGCTTCTCGCGCAACCGCATATCAGCGCGTCCTCTGCGATGCTGGCGGTGATCTCGCTGGGGCTGGCGGCAGGGTTCGAATTTGACCTGCTGGCATTCCTGATCGCGCGATATTTCGGCCGCCGCCGGTACGGATCGATCTACGGATGTTTCTATGTGGTTATCGCGGTGGGCGGTGCGACTGGCCCGGTCCTGTTCGGACGCATCTACGACCTGACGGGAAGCTATGCGCGGATCCTGCTGATCGGCGCGGTCTGTATTGTGTCCGGCGGCGCCATACTGCTCGGAATGGGGAGATATCCAGCGTGGAAGGATGCCACAGCAGAAAGCAAGCAGTCCTTCTTGTAACTCCCCAGGCATGCCGGCTCTGGCCAGCGTTATGACGGCGAGGAGCGTCGAGAGCTTGCGCTGACCGCTCAGGTGGGTGTCTTCCATCGAAAAGCCCCTGGTCTTGAGCGTGCCGAACAGGCTTCCGATGGTACATCGCTGCCGATAAGCGTCCCAGGCACCCTTGTGGCCGCCGGACGTGCCAACCCGGGCAGTTACACTTCTGTGGTTCAGCGTGCCCATTTTTTCTCGAAGGCCCACACCTCCTCGAAGCCGATGAGCGAGCAGAAATGCTTGAAGTCGGCCATCGGGATATCGGCGGGCTCGCCATCCCCGTCCCGCTTCAACCGCACGAGCGCTTCACGAATGGCGGCCCCGGCGATCAGCGATGTCATGGACGGGAAGATAGCGACGGCGAAGCCGATTTCCCGCAGGGTCGCGACCGGCAGTATCGGCGTCAGTCCGCCATTGGCCATGTTGGCAAGCACCGGCTTGTCGAGCACCGCGCAAGCCCTGCGCATTTCCTCTTCCGTTGTCAGTGCCTCGGGAAACAGAATGTCGGCGCCCGCTTCGGCGTAGGCTTGCATGCGGCGCATCGAGCCGTCGAAGCCCTCGCATTGCCGCGCATCAGTGCGGGCGATCACCAGGAAATCTTCGCTCATGCGCGCGTCGATCGCAACCTTGATCTTCGCCACCATATCCTCGATCGGTACCAGGCGCTTGAACGGCGTGTGGCCGCACTTCTTCGGGAATTCCTGGTCCTCGATCTGGATCGCGGTGACACCCGCCGACTCGTAGCCGCGTACGGTGTGGTGCACGTTGAGCAGGCCGCCGTAGCCTGTATCTGCGTCCGCGATGACCGCCGCGTTGGAGATGCGCACGAGTGTTGCCATGCGATCGACCATTTGCGTGTAGGTGGCGATGCCGGCATCGGGGAGGCCGTAAGCCGAGGCGGTGAGCCAGTAGCCGGATCCATAGACGATGTCGAAGCCGACCTCGTTGGCCATGACGGCGGCTATCATGTCGTGGATGCCAGGGGCCGCCACGAATTCACCCGCGGCAAGTTTCTGGCGAAGGACAGGGCTGGCCATGAACAGACTCCGAAAAAATAGAAAAGGACTTCTGGGCGACGCCACCAGAAAGGACCACCGCTGCGAATTGGAAGTCTGTTGCTACTTCTCTTCGGACATAAACGCCTTACTTTTCCAGAGCATCATCCGACCGAATGAGGTAACCTGTCGGATAAAGATGCTCACCAAAACAAAGAGCTAGAGTTGATTTTCGATCCACTTCGATCGGAAATAAACTCCAGAGCATCATCCGACCGAATGGGTTGACCT